>JAKEHZ010000210.1 GCA_022614735.1 Acidobacteriota bacterium
CTCAGGAGCATCAGCCTGCATTCTGAACGCAAGCTCGAATGCCTGAATACGAGCTTCGAGCTGCGGGTCATCCTTTCGCAACTCTTCGTGGCGTCGATTGATGTTCTGTAGCAAATCGAGTTCATATCGCTGCTGCTCAGAGGTGTAACGTTTATTGGTGAGATATTCGATCGGCTCATTCTTGATCTCGTCCACCTTCAATCCCGCGTGACCAATAGCTGTCCCTTGATATGCGCCAGGCAGAAAAGCGGAAGACCAATTTTTTGCCCCGCCGTGTGCCAGCGATGGTTTGATAGCGATGAAACCGGGGAGGTTTTGATTTTCAGTCCCAAGACCATAAACAACCCACGATCCCAGAGACGGGCGGATGAATGTGCTTGTGCCGGTGAATGTCTGTAACAATGCCGCTCCGTGATCCACGCCTTCTCCGACCATCGATCGGATGATGCACAGATCATCAGCGCATTCGCGTACGTGAGGGAACAGATCGCTCACCGGAATGGCGCTCTTCCCGCCGGGTTTGAATTCCCAGGGTGATTTCATCAACGGGCCCGGATCGGATTTGTCGAACGCCAGCGGACGTTTGATCGGGAGCGGCTTTCCATGTTCTCGGCTCAGCCGTTCTTTCGGATCGAACGTGTCAATCGAAGACGGACCACCGTGCATAAAGAGAAAGATCACGCGTTTGGCCTTTGGCTCAAAATGAGGAGGGCGCGGAATAAGCGGGTTCTTGCTCTGTATTCCGGCAAAAAGCTTCGATTCCTCTGCAAGTATTGCCGACAAGCTCAATGAGCCAAACCCCAATCCTGCAGCGCGCAACCAGGCGCGTCGCGTTAATGGCTCTTCTTTGCGATGGTAGAGAGAAAAAATCGAGTTCATAGCGCCACTTGTTTAATTGGTGTTCAAACGTAACTACTCAGCCGCGTAGCGGCTGAGTAGTTACGATCAATCTACATAGATAAAATCATTCGACGACATCAACACGCGGCAGAGGCTCTGCCAGGCGTCGGGACTGTCCTTCGAATACTTCAGTTTGAAGCGGGTCATGTAACTGACCGCTTGAGAAAGTTCTTCATCAGTCGCTTCACGATTCACAATGCGCAGGTAAGCCAGCTTTACTCTTTCCGCGTCGCTAAAATCTTTATGCTCAAGCAGCGACTGCGAGAATTTCTTCGATCTTTCAGACAAAAATTCGCTGTTCATCCAGAAGAGAGCCTGCGTTGCAACGTTGGTCAATTGCCTTTTGCCCGATGCCGTCGTCGCATCGCCAAAATCGAACAGGTTGAGCAGCGCCGGCAGATTGGCGCGACGCAATGGTAGGTAGACTGTGCGGCGATTGAGCTTTTCGGGATTCAGGCTCAAGCGTTTGTTGTCATTCTCACCATCAGTGCCGGTGCCGGTTTGCAATGTCCCACCCATCGCAAGATCCAGAGAGCCATCGATTGCCATCAAACCATCGCGCATCTCTTCAACCGTCAAACGGCGACGATTGAAACGCGAGAGCAAACGGTTTTCAGGATCGGCAGCAAGGCTCGCCTCTGAGACTCGACTCGACATTTGATATGCGCTCGAAAGCATTATCAGTAGATGAATGGCTTTTATCGACCATCCGTTCTCAATAAATCTGTGCGCCAGAAAATCGAGCAACTCCGGATGCGTCGGACGCTCGCCCATCTTGCCGAAGTTGTCCGGCGTGCGGACGATGCCCTCGCCAAAGTGCCATTGCCAGATGCGATTGACCATAACGCGGGCCGTCAAAGGATGCTCCGGTTGTGTTATCCATTCGGCCAGTTGTAATCGGCCGCTACCGCTATCGATTGCCGGATGTCTTGTCTGTGCGGCAAGGATGGATGGAAAACCTTTTGGCGCATCCTCACCTTCATTGTGATAATCACCGCGGATGAAGACCTTCTGGTTAACGACCTCGCCGTCTTCCACCGCGCAGGCCATCTCTGGCTCGGGCGGCGCTTGCTTTTTCAATTCTTCGAGCTCTTTTTTCAGCTGTGAGATTTGCTGCCAATCTTCCTCTGCGAATTTCGTTCGGTCGTCTGGTGTGATCGAAAATGGGCCTTCCCTACCGAAGTAGACCTCCTGGAAGAAACGATCCTGACCCGCTTCAAATTCCGGTTTCTTGGGCAAATCTTTGTTTTCACTGATGGCCTGTCGATATTTGGCCCGCCACTCATTCAACTTTTCATGCCATACGACCAGACGATCCGTGAAGCGCTGCTGATAGCCGTACGCAACTTCGTTCAAATTTTCCAGCTTCGCATTTTGCCACTCGAGTAAATGCTGGCGTACCTTGTCCTTCTTGAGATAATCGACCCACTTCTTCAATACCTCTTCCGAGAGTTTTTGCCTGTCGGCGACGACTTTGAGGTCACCTTTATCGTGATAGACGCCGCGTGCTGCGAGCATATAGGCAGACAAACGCGGGCCATTTTCCGTAATCAGTTTCTCTTTTGCGCGATCGACGATCTCGCCGATGTCAAGCTGTCGTCGTTTGACCCGACCCTCATGCGCATTCTTCTTTTCCAGGTAAAGATCATACTCCGATTTTGTAATCAGAGGCTTGTTAAGAGACACTGAAACAAATGCCATCGGGTCGCTGAAGCTTCTTGTGCTCGCGAAGATGCCGACCATCGAGTAGTAGTCCTTTGTCAGAATCGGATCGAACTTATGGTTGTGGCACCGCGCGCAGGTAACGGTCAATCCGAGGAAGGCCCTCGTTGTGACATCAAGCTGTTCGTCATACACATCATAAAGCATCTTCTTCTTATCCTGCTGCGCCAGAGCTTTCGGGCCGAGTGCAAGAAAACCGGTGGCGATGATGCCACGGCGATAAACGCCTTCAGCATTGGCAGCCGGAACCAGATCACCGGCGATTTGTTCGCGAACGAAGTGATCGTAAGGTAAGTCTTTATTAAACGCTTCAATCACATAGTCGCGATACTTCCAGGCATGCGGATATCGATGGTCTTCGTCATTGCCGGTTGAATCGGCGTAACGCGCCACGTCAAGCCAATGCCTACCCCACTTCTCACCGTATCGCGGGCTGTTAAGCAACCGCTCGATGACTTTCCCGAAAGCATCGGGCGAGTTGTCGCCGAGAAATTCGCGGATTTCTGTTTCAGCCGGCGGCAAACCGATCAAGTCGTAGGTTGCGCGGCGCAGCAGAGTGAGTTTGTCAGATGGAGGAGCCGGGCTCAGTTTTTTCTCTTCCAGTTTTTGCAGTATAAAAGCATCGATCGGCGATTTCACCCAGCCCGTGTTTTTGACCTTTGGCGGAATCGGATGTGAGATCGGCAGAAATGTCCAGAAATTCTTCTCAGCCTCGGAAAACTCTTTCGTTGGGGTTCGATTCGTCAACTTCGCATCACTCGTCTCTCTCGTTTCAGCCCTCGCAGGCGGCCATGGCGCACCCATCTTCACCCACTCGATCAAGACCGTAATCTCATCATCCTTAAGCTTACCAGTGGGAGGCATTTTCAACTCCTCCTGATAGCTGATGACTTTCAACAGACGGCTATGAACCGGATTTTCTTTATTGACGAGCGGGCCGCTGTCACCACCACGCTGAAAGCCCTCAGCTGTGGTCAAATCAAGGCCGGCGATCTTAGCCTTCGCATTATGACAACCGGCGCAGCTCCGCATGAGGATCGGCCTCACCTGCTTTTCAAAATACTCGAGCTGGCCGGCAGATGGAGATTGTCTGGATAGTGAGATGGCATAAGTCTGGAGGAAGAACAGAAACACTGCGAATAGTTTAAGTGACTGGTTTAACCCCGGCATTTTCTTTCCCCCGTTATTGCCCGTTATTGCCCGTTATTGCCCGTTATTGCCCGTTATTGCCCGTTATTGCCCGTTATTGCCCGTTATTGCCCGTTATTGCCCGTTATTGC
>JAKEHZ010000211.1 GCA_022614735.1 Acidobacteriota bacterium
ATTGTCCCCGCGTGCGTGGGGGTGAACCGTTCGATGGCAGCTTCACTACCTTTGGCTACGGCATTGTCCCCGCGTGCGTGGGGGTGAACCGCTTGGCACGCAAGACCAAACGCCGACGATATTATTGTCCCCGCGTGCGTGGGGGTGAACCGCTACGGAATTGCCGGATATAAGGGTTGTTGGCATTGTCCCCGCGTGCGTGGGGGTGAACCGAAGCAATGGCGGTTTGCGAGTGGCGCTGTGCTATTGTCCCCGCGTGCGTGGGGGTGAACCGGAGTTAGGCGCGAAGATGAAAGAGGCATTTCAATTGTCCCCGCGTGCGTGGGGGTGAACCGACGCTCAATGGACCAACGATAGCCACGTTTACATTGTCCCCGCGTGCGTGGGGGTGAACCGATCGTGGGGCGCGACTCATCCCTGCTTTCCCAATTGTCCCCGCGTGCGTGGGGGTGAACCGGTTTCAGGTTGGGCGGATTGTTCTTTTGAATGATTGTCCCCGCGTGCGTGGGGGTGAACCGAATTGCGCGTCAGTGTGGTTATGCCCGAAATCATTGTCCCCGCGTGCGTGGGGGTGAACCGTTGGAACAGCTCGTTGGATGGAAGCGCAAGGCATTGTCCCCGCGTGCGTGGGGGTGAACCGGATCGATTCATCGTGCCGTACCGTAAGGGCCAGATTGTCCCCGCGTGCGTGGGGGTGAACCGACCGGAAAGAAGGACAAGAAGGGGAATCCTGTATTGTCCCCGCGTGCGTGGGGGTGAACCGAAGTCGAGCGCGCAAAGGCGATCTACGCCGAAATTGTCCCCGCGTGCGTGGGGGTGAACCGCCTCTGGCCGCGCTAATCGCGCCTGATGGCTCATTGCCCCCGCGTGCGTAGGGGTGAAGATAACGGCCAGTACCGCCACAGTCAATGAAGGCTGAGAGTAAAGATCAGCAACAGCCTTGTCGAGACAAGCGAAATCCCGGTCGTTCAACTGTCACACGGCGAGGAACAGATCGGTCGAGACGTGGAAGAATTCGGCCAGCGCCTTTGCTTGTATCTTGCTGATCGGCCGTAGGCCGTTAATGGCTTCTGACGCCCTGCCGCTCGACCCGAACAGATCCACTAGGTCCTTCTGCCTCAGGTCGCGCGCTTCCATCAGGTGTTGCAGGATTTCGTGCGGGGCCGACGGCTCGATCGGATAGTTCTCATCCTCGTACTTCTCGACCAACGTCGAGAGCAGGTCGAGCAGGCGATCCTCTTCAGCCGAGATCCGATCGCCTTTCTTGAGGAGCTTCTCGATCTCGGCGATTGCGCGGTCGTATTCTGCTTCGGTGCGAATCACGGCCGGAACAGAGTCGGCCAACAGCTTCCCGTATTTCCGTTTGTTGAAGGGGCGAGTCAGAGTCCTGCCCTCAACCTTAGCAATCATCTTTCCACTTGCCTTTGTCATAATCCTGATGGGTAAGAACATGGATTACGTAAATTCTTTGGTGCCGGTATCTGATCTTCACAATCAGCCGGTATTTGTTTCCTCCGATATTGAACAATGTGCAATCGCCAACCAGATCGGCGTGCGGATAAATTTCCTGTACCTCGTCTAAATTTTTCCACCGCACCTTTCTGCAGGTGTTGTACCAACTTTTCAGAGGTGCTTTTGAATCAGGATGCCCTCGCCAAAATGCTTCGAGCTTCTTTCGACTGATTACATTCATTCCTGCCTCATAAAGCTGGACTGTCGCGGATGATTGTGCTCATCGTTCGATACTCCTATTCGGTTACTTGTCTTTCCCATTTTTCCCCGATCTGAAATCGATTAGAGGAATTTCAATCTACTAGTCTATTCCATACTCTTACCGTCACCCCTATTCTCCCCGTTTGGGAGATTTTGTCAATTCGATTTTTCAGGCGATCCGGAAAGCTGAATTGAAGTAGTAAGGGAGTTATTTTTTTACGCCCCTTTAGCCCCCATGTGACAGGGATTGAAGTTGAATGGAGAAGTGTGCAAAAGTCAGCATCTAAAGATGACGCGAGTCTGCACACATCTCCTGGTTCCTATACTAATCAGCCTCAGTCATAGCTTCACTCTTGCGAGTTTCCGCTTCCGCCTTCTTTTCAATGCCCAACTGCGCGAGCAGGTTCGGAACATTGATCCCAAGCGCCTCCAGTTGCTCCAGAAAGCCGAAGACAACCGACGGCGCAGTTGAGGCAAAGCGATTGATCCCGCCTGTGCCACTGCCATTGCCCTGCTCTATCACCACCACCTTATCAATATTGCCAAGCGGTGATGCGACGGCACTGAAGACCGGAGCCGAGGCTTCGAGAATACTCGGCAGTTTTTCGAGAATCGTTTGCAGCCTGGCCGCTTCGTTGAACTGTTTCCAGGCTTCAGCCTTCTTGAGAATCGCGTTGGCTTCGGCGAGGCCTTGCGCTTCGATGGCTCTCGCCTGCGCGAGACCGGTTGCTTCGATCTTGGCCGCTTCAGCTCTACCTTCGGCTTCGATAGCAGCTGCACGTCCAATACCTTCCTGCCGCAGGCGCTCCTGTTCTGCTTCAGCGATCGCGATCAATGCGGCCTTTCTGCCTTCAGCTTCAAGGATGGCTGCCTGTTTCGAAGCTTCCGCGCGCTGCAGTGCCGCACTACGCTCGGCGTTAGCCGGTTTGATGATTGTCGCTTCCAGTTCCCGCTCTTTGCGTTTGACTTCCTGCTCTTCGACGGCAATCCGCTCCTCGGTACGAATCCTCTCGATCCGGACCTCTTCAGCGACGACCGCCTGACGGGCTTTGGCGCTCGAGAGCGGCCCGGCCTGCTCAGCCCTGGCGCGTTCGGTCTCTACCTCGGCTTCAAACTGAGCTTTCTTGACTTCAAGCTCGCGTTGCGCGAGAGCAATGTTGGCTTCGGATTCGAGTTTGACTTTCTCGCCATCCTGCATCGCCCGTGAGGCGTTGATCTTCGAATCGCGCGTCGCTTCGGCCTCGCCGATCTGTGCATCGCGTTTGACCTCGGCTGTGCGCTTCTTACCCAACGCGTCGAGATAGCCCTCTTCGTCGCTGATCTCTTGTATTGTGAGCACGTCAACGCCTATACCCATTCGCTCGAGATCCAATGCGGCTTCCGAGGTCAGCTTCTGCGCGAAGCTCTGACGATCATTGTTGATCTCTTCGACGGTCAGGGTTCCAAGGATCGCGCGCAGATGTCCTTCGAGAGTTTGAAAGATCACCTTTTGAACCTCCTGCGTCGACATACCGAGGAAGCGCTCGGCGGCAGCCTGAAGATACACATCATCGCTGCGGATCTTGACATTGGCTACTGCCTTGACTGAAACGGGCACGCCCTTGAGCGTGTAAGCTCGACGAATCTCCAATGGAATAGTGATCACGTTGAGCGATAGATAGTCCACTTTTTCCAGCAGCGGGATGCGCAAAGCCGCGCCGCCGCGCACTAAGCGATAACCGACAGTGCGCCCATCGGCTAAGCGTCGCTTACGCCCGCTGAAGACGGCGGCCTCATTCGGCGGGACTTTGATATAGTTTTTGCTGATGATCGACATCGCAATGAGGAGAGCCAGAAGGACTCCCGCGACGACACCGATCATAAGAATATTTTCGAACACCATTGATACACCTCCTCAGCAACTACTGGTAGCGCTTGCGCTCCCAGTAGTTGTCATTGTTAACAGTTTTCAGTTTTCAGTTTTCCTGACCCGGCCGGATTTTGTGGGTATAGCCCCAGGGGGGTGGAATGTTTATAGCTCTGAGTTGGCAATAGTTCTTCAGCCCCAGCGGGGCGGCATCTGTGCGGATGGATGTCGCTCCTAACGGAGCTCGAGGGCTTTTCCCACCCTTAGCTATAAACATTCCGCGCCGCTGGCGCTTCCCAAACAATCCACCCACAATATTCGGCAGGATCAGCAGTTTTCAGTTCGCGTTTCACCGATAGCTGAAAACTGAAAACTGAAAACTGAAAACTTTGATTGCTACGGTTCGATAGAAGAAGAAAAAAGACCGCGTCCTTCACGCAACGACGACCACGGGCTGACGATAACACTTTCACCTGAGACTTCCTCAATCAAGACTGTAGAGTGTTGCGGAATCGCCCCGCCATCTCGCGAGCGCGCGATTTTGTCCACCATACTTTCACCAACCAGGCAACGCACTTGTCCCGTACCTCCGGCTGGAATGCCGACGATTACTTCGGCCTTGCATCCAATCAGATCAGCGGAAGTGATCAGGCTTGATGATTGCTGCGAGTAGAGCAACCGCCCGAAGTAATAAACGATACCAGCCAGCGCAATTCCTCCGATCAGTCCGAAGAGTGAGCTGGAGAGGACCCCGAAACCCCTAGAAACACAGAGCGCGCCAACTCCGCCAAAAGCCGTCACCAATACGCTCATTACTTTCAGGTTGAAAAACCCCGGTCCGCCCTCGTGGAGGTCGGCATCCAGATGGGTATCCATATCGAAGATATGGAAGATTTCGCCAAACGAGAACGATAGAACCAGAAAGACGAGGCCGATTGTTCCGACAACCAGGAATACGGTTAACGCGCTCAATTGTGCTATTACTTCCCACACGTCATTCACTCCTCTCTACGAAGGGCCGACCTAAAGCAATATCGCCTGCCTATACGCCGGGAAATAATAATCGGTTCGATAAACAGGATGGAGAACAGATGGTGACTCAGCCTTTGAATAGATTCCTTAAAACGAACCAGACATTAGCCGGGCGCTCGGCCAATCGCCGCATAAAGTACGGATACCAATACTCCCCATAGGGCACATAAGCCCTGACTCGATATCCTTCTCTGGCCAGTTTCAAGAGCAGATCACGGCGGACACCATAAAGCATCTGAAATTCAAAAGCCTCTTTTGATACGCCTTCGCGCCTGGCAAAATCCTTCGTCGCCGCAATCATCCGTTCGTCATGTGTGGCGATGCCGTGATAGATGCCGCTCTTCAAGAGTTTCCGCATGAGCTTGATGAAGTTGGCATCGACATCCTTTTTATCCGGGAATGCAACAGTCTCCAGCTCCTGATATGCGCCTTTGCACAAACGCACACGCGCGCCCATTGCCAGCACATCGTCGAGGTCTTTCTCGGTTCGGTAGAGGTATGCCTGAAGAACGATGCCGACATTGCCGAACTCGTGATAAAGCTCCTTGAAGATGTTCAGCGTGGCATCAGTCTTCGAAGAATCTTCCATATCGATCCGCACAAAGTTATCGTGACGTTTGGCTGACTCGACAAGGCGACGCGTGTTCTTCAGACAGTATTCCCGGTCAATGTCCAAACCCAACTGCGTGAGCTTGACCGAGATGTTTGAATTGGCGCCGGTTGCTTCAATACGTTCCAGTACGTGCAGATATTCGCGCACGTCTGATTCCGCCTCCGCCTCCGAAGTTGTGCTTTCACCTAGATGGTCGAATGTGGCTGTGATCCCCTGCCTGTTGAGTTCTAAAATCGCTCTAATCGCGTCGTCGATGTTTTCACCTGCGATGAAACGGTGTGTGACCTGGCTAAAGCCGGGGAATTTGATGAAGAAATTCTTAAGACTACGCTGACGTGACAGATAAAGTAGGGCAGCTCTTGAGACCATATTATTCGGGGCTAAGTTGTCGATCTTTTTTCCCAGCTACAAATGTAACTTTATCACAATCTTACCGACCATAAAAAATGTGACGATGCGCATAAAATGGACGTGCGCCAATCGGAGACTGATGCGGTAGAGATCGTTCGGTGACCTGCGAGCGCCGAATGAGCGGTAAAGTCTCAACTGTCAAAGGATGAGATCCAATGTTATTATCATCGCGTATTCTAATCTGTGCGAGAAAATCTATGACAATCCTGCTGATGATTGCGCTGCTGCTATACATGGTTGGCGCGTTTTATTCAATCATTATTCTTGCGACGAAGTCCAAACATGCGGGGCGCGGACTGATCGCCCTGGTCGGCGCAGGGTTTATCGCACATACGGCGGCGATCGGAATTGATTGGTCGCGTCTCGGCCACTTCCCGATTGTCAATCCAAAAGAGGTCAGCTCATTCATCGCCTGGGCGATAGTTGCATATTATCTCGTGATGAGCTTACGTTATCATGTGCGGGCGTTGCCAACTATCATCTTGCCGCTGGTCTTCGTCTTTACGCTCATATCGCTTCTGCTGCCTGACCCGGCACAATCGTTGCCGCTGATGCTTGAAGGGGCTATTACAGCGAATGTAGTCACGCAAATCATCTTTCCGGCCCACGTGACGCTCGTCATTTTCTCTTATGCGGCTTTCATCGTGACGTTTGTCTGTGGAGTGATGTACCTGATCCAGGAGCACGAGTTGAAGGCCAAACACTTTGGCGCAGCATTTCAACGGCTGCCCGCGCTCAACACCTGCGATGAGATCGGCTACCGTTCGCTGAGCATTGGATTCGTCCTACTCACCCTGGGCGTTGTGACCGGGATCGTCTGGAACAATCAGCGCGATGGGCGTTACTGGCATAACGACCCGAAAGAGGTAATGGCCCTGGTAACGTGGATGATCTATCTCTTCATCATGCATTACCGGTTGACTGCCGGGTGGCGCGGACGCCGCGTCGCATTACTGTCAATCGTAGGTTTTGTCGTTGTGTTGCTGACATGGCTCGGCGCTCGCGCGCTGGGCGGATATCACGTATTTGGATGATTGCTGATATGAGCATCGTTCTCGTCGGAGTTAGTCATAAAACCGCAGCAGTGGAGATCCGCGAACGGCTGGCATTCGTCGAAACGCACATCCACGACGCATTGCATCAGCTGGTCGACCGTGAGTTGATCAGCGAAGGGCTGATCGTTTCTACCTGCAATCGAGTCGAGGTTATCGTGGCAACACCAAAACAGAACGAAGCGGAGGCGGCAATCTCGCAGGTCTACGACTTTCTTCATCGCTATCACAGTTGTGATTCTCACCTGCTCAGAAAACATTGCTATCATCACTCTGATTCATCTGCGATAAAACACGTTTTCCGCGTGACATCATCGCTCGACTCGATGGTTGTCGGCGAGCCGCAGATCACGGGACAAGTCAAAGAGGCTTTTCAACGCGCTCAAGAAGCGGATAGTGTTGGCCACTCTCTCACACGCCTGATGAATCGCGCCTTTGTTGTGGCCAAGAGAGTGAGGAACGAAACAGGCATTGGGTCGAGCGCTGTCTCGATCAGCTTCGTTGCCGTCGAGCTGGCCAAGAAAGTATTCGAGACTTTGAAGGGAACGACTGTCATGCTCATCGGCGCAGGCGAGATGGCAGAGCTAGCGGCCAGGCACCTGCTCAACTACGGCGCGAGCCGAATCCTCATCGTCAATCGTACATATGAAAATGCCAAACACCTCGCGGATGAGATGAAAGGTGAGCCGGTTCATTTCGAAGAGTTCGAGAAACGAATGCCGGAAGCCGAGATTGTCATATGCTCGACCGGCGCGCCGCATTACCTGGTAAATCACGATCAGGTTCGAGGCGCGCTTGATACTCGGCGTAATCGCCCGATGATGTTCATCGATATTTCCGTGCCGCGAAACATCGATCCGGCGATAAGTAATCTCGACAATGCTTTCGTCTTCGATGTCGATGACCTCGAATCAATTGCCGAGGCTAACCGCTCTGAGCGTGAGCGAGAGGCGCTGCGAGCAGAAGCGATCATTGAAACCGAGGTCGAACATTTTACAGCCGCGCTCGCAGAAGGCGATCTCAATGCGGTAATCGGCGCGTTTCGCCGCGAAGTCAGTTCGATGACATTTGCCGAGCTTGATCGGAGCCGCAAGCGGTTGGGCAGTTTGAGCGAGGATCAGGAAGAAGCTTTGCGCGTCATGCTCAACGCCATCGTCAATAAATTCACGCAGCCAGTGATCAAACAATTGCGTGAATCCGATGACGGTCATTCCCCATATCTTGAGGCCTGGCGTGAGATGTATCACCACAAGGACAAGGAATAAGAGAGAATACGAAACAAGCGAAAAGATGCTAGATGCTAGATGCTAGATGCTAGATGCTAGGTGAGCGTCCTAGCATCTAGCATCTAGCATCTAGCATCTTTTCGCTTGTTTCGTATTCTCTCACTTCTTACTGCGGACAAGTAACAGGTGAAACCGGGACACGGATGCGGTACTCAGATACCAGGCTCAACGGTCTGGCATTAGTACCGCCATTGAACTCACCCGAGTTATACTGCGATCCCAGCAATGGTTGCCCGTCAACAGTCGAAGCGGCAAACCAGGCAGTGGACTCCAGAGGAAGAAGCTGAGCAATCGTTGTCGGCGTAAGGCGCAATGCCGCCACGGTAAAATCAGTGTAACAGGCAACTGAAAGGTTCCCTCCCGTCGTGATCACATCATTCTGATCGTTCCTGCCCCAGGCTGTAAGCTGGACATTTGCGCTCGCCACTTCGCCAGTCAGGTTCGATTGTGGACGATAGAGGGAGATGACAGTTGCGTTCGATCCGTTAAACTGGCTCGGCACACTATCAAAAGCAACCTGTCCCGGCAGTCGCTCATAGTTCACATCATCGAAGATCATCTCAGCAAAGCCTGCTGTATTAGTGACTGCGCCCTCCTTGCGCTTAGCAATCGCCAGTGCGCTCAGTATGGGGGTAACCAGGTTCCTGAGGTTGGCCGCTGCCTGCCTTACCACAACATTGCCAATTAACCAGTTAAATTGAATAGGCTCCCCCTGCGCATTGGTTGCAACAGCAACGATATAACCTTTTACACCCGGGTCGATATCGCTCGCGCGGAGGCTTATAGTTTGTTGTGCAGCCAGGCAAATCCCGTAATTTATAGTTTCACAGCTCGCAGAATTGACCAGAAAGAGGCGAAGCTGGACGCTTGCTGTTGCACTGGTGTTGGTTATATTGATTTTTGTGTCTTCTAGCGCCGGACTGCTTGCGCTTGAGGTGTAGCGATTGAAGAAAAGGACTGAACCTGGTTTTTGATCGCCAATAACTGTGGCTGCCGATATTGCGCTCAATTTCAAATCGACGAACCCCAACGGATTACCTGTGGCGACTGCACGTCCCGGCGTCCCCATGACCCCTGACGAGAGAATCCAGAGAAGACGGTATTGCGAGGGATCGTTAGCGACCTTTGAGAGATCGGCCTGTCCCGATCTGAGTGTTGCCCCGGGTAACGGCTGTCCTGGTTCATTTGATATGCCGAGAGGGACGAATGAGGCCACAGGCACAGGGGGAAACACCCTGTCACTATCGAGAGCCGCCTGAAACTCCAGTGTGCTGGTTGAAACCAATGTGTTACCACGCAGGAGATAGACGGAAAGAAGCGCCCCTTGAGGGACCCTGATGAAACTCGGTGATTGAATAAGTAAGCTGCTGGGAGAGAAGGGTAGAGGTGAGGTTGGCTGCAGGGAGAAGTAGAGCGCGTCTCCGGAAATACCAACTGCAGCTCGTGGCTCTACAACTGCCACAGGCAAGATAATAACCATCAAAAATAATTTTAGCCAAAGTCTAGATGCGATCATCGCAGCCTCCTGGTGAAAGACTTAAAAGACTTAACAGGGCGAATTTAGAGCTTGTTGAGCGTGAAGTTCGCGAGCTTACTCTGACGCGAAGCACTCAAATCGCAGGATGGTAGGTTTGGCCGAGTAAATTCCCGTAGATACTCAGCGAATAACAGTACCCTGGTTAATTATGAAATAATCAACGATGTATACCTGCGGTCGCCAGTCTACCATGTGAGAATTGTAAAGCGTAAAATTTAATTACAACTGATATAACAAAAGTGCATTCCACATTACACTAACTTGAGCCACCTCTCGATTCAAACTGCCTGGCCTCCCCGACAATGACCTCCTCAAGTTTGGTTAGCATTGCGCTGATTTCCGACTTTTTGATGATGTAGGGTGGCAAGAAACGTAATACAGTATCGTGTGTGCAATTCATCAAATAACCTTGTTCAATCATCTTTGTCGCGACGCTTTTACAAGGAAAATTCATCTCTGCGCCAACCATTAGACCGAGCCCACGCACCTCTTTAATCAATTCCGGATGGCGTCTCTGCATTTTGCCTAGTTGTTTTCTGAAGTAATTGCCAACCTCGGTCACACGCTGCATCAATTGACCTTCCTGTAGCATCTCCAAAAATTCGAGGCTCAACCGGCACGCGAGCGGTCCACCACCAAAAGTCGATCCGTGATCGCCCGTCTTCAATCCATCGACTGCTTTCTCGGCGACTATGAATGCCCCAAGTGGAACCCCCAATCCGAGCGGCTTCGCGACACAGAGCACATCCGGTTTCACAGACGTATTTTCGAATGCGAAGATTTTGCCGGTTCGGCCAAGACCGCATTGCACCTCGTCCAGGATCAGTAGCGCATTGACACGATCGCAGGCTTTGCGCACGACCTGCAGAAAGCGATCATCGATCGGGCGCACACCGGATTCGCCCTGGATCGTTTCGACGATTACCGCCGCCGTGCGTTCATTGATCGCTTCTCGTGCCTCGGCGAAATCGTTCTCGCTCAGGTCTGCATCAATGAAGTGCACACCGCTAATTAGCGGCTCAAAAGGTTTGCGGTACTTTTCCTGCGCGGTGACTGAGAGCGCGCCCATTGTTCGGCCATGGAATGAATTGACGAGAGCAACGAATTCCGTCTTGTCTTCGCGCTCTTGCCTGCGCTGCCAGGCGCGCGCCAGTTTTAGCGCACCTTCGACTGATTCCGCGCCTGTATTACAGAAAAACACTCGCGCCAACCCGGAAGCTTTTACCAGTCTCTCCGCAAGTAGTCCCTGATATTGATGGTAATAAAGATTCGACGTGTGCAACAGATTTGCCTGTTCCTTCAGCACACGGCGCACGCGCGGATGATCGTAGCCGAGCACGTTAACACCGATGCCTGCGATGAAATCGAGATAGGCTTTTCCCCGATCATCGTAAAGCGTGGAGCCCTTGCCGCGCACAAACATAACCGGATTGCGCGCGTAAGTTTGCATCAAGAACTGCGATTCGAGTTGCTGAATGTTTGAGAATGTTATTGATGATTCTATTACTTTTGTTTGTGCTTCCAAAGATAATCTCCATTTACGATTAGTTTCGCTGATGTTGTTTCCCTGTTGTATACATAAATCCAGCACTCGACCTTCCGTACATCGCCGAGAAGGACATGACATTTGGTTCGCACGAACAAACTCGCGTCGTGATTGTCGCAGTCAAACCCCTCGTATTGATCCAATGTGGCCAGTACTGTCTCGTCGTCGGGCAGTTCAAAAATCTCGCCGATGATCTGCAATTCGCTCTCGGCATCGAGTATCGCGCCCGGATAGTCACCGAGATCGTAAAGACGGCCCTGCACGAATGCTGCTCCGATTCTATGCCATTGTTGAACTAGCTGTCTGAGCCCTGGTGGCGCGAGCGCCGGGCGCAGCGAGCCGTAAACAAACAAATATTCACCCACGGTCACTATGAAATCCGAGTCCCAATTGCTTCATCCCTTTTGAGCACACGCAGCAGCGAATTCTCCTCAGCCGCACCAATGATCAAGATGCGTTTGACTCCGGCCTCGAGCGCCTCCAGGCATGCGCGAAGTTTCGGTCGCATCCCCCCGCTCGCCACTCCGCTCTCGAGCAAGACATTGATTTGCGAACGATCAAGCCGGGAGATATGTCTGCCGTCATCGCTACGTACACCGCCAACGTCAGTGACGAATACCAGATTCTCAGCCTGAATCCCCACAGCCACTGCCGCTGCCATCTGATCGCCGTTAATGTTGTAATACTCGCGATCGGCAGCGCCAAGAGCCAGACACGCGATGACCGGCATCATCCGAGCAGAAAGCAGGGCTTCAAGCAGTGTCGAATTGGTCTTCACGATGCGACCGACAAAGCCGAGGTCAGTCCCATCCTCGGCGTTCATTTTCTCCGCAAGAAAGCTCAAACCATCCCCACCGGCCACGCTCACTGCGGTTATCTCAACTTTTGCCAGCTCGGCAACAAGGTCTTTTCCCACCCCTCCGGCCAGAACCATCTGCGCCACATCGCGCGCGGCTTTATCTGTGACTCTTAGACCGTCGTGAAACCGGGATTGGATGTTGAGCTGCTCGAGCAACGAAGCAATCTGCTTGCCGCCGCCATGAACCAGGACCAATTCATTACCCGAATGATTCAACTCGCGAATCTGCGCTATAAGATTCTGACGGAGAGCGACATCACTTAAAACGCTTCCGCCAAGCTTGATCACAGTGCGTGTCATTTCATCCCCGCTCTTTCATCAAACCCCAGGGCAACGTTGGCATTTTGTAATGCCTGGCTCGCCGCCCCCTTGAGCAGGTTATCAATCGCCGAAACGACTATCGCCTGTCCGGTCTCTTCATCAACTGCGCAGCCTATGTCGCAGTAGGGAGTGTTGGCGACAAATTTGATTTCCGGCAACTGCGAATCAGCAAAAATACGCACAAATGGTTCTGACTCAAATGTGCTCCGCCATACCCTCAGAATGTCCTGCCGGTTCACATTGTCTTTCAATCGAACGTAGATCGTCGAGAGGATGCCTCTGTTGATCGGCAGCAGATGAGGCGTGAAAATCAGTAAGCGCGATTCGTTCTTCACTTCCAAACCTTGAGCTATTTCCGGCGTATGGCGATGTCCGAAGATGTTATAGGCTTTCAAGCTCTCGCTCACTTCGACGAAATGTGTCGTCGCATTTGGAGCCTTACCTGCGCCGGTTACGCCCGACTTCGAATCGCAGATTATCGGCTGCCCATCTGCGACTAACCCGGCCTTGTGCAGCGGAATCATCGGAACCAGAATTGATGTTGGATAACAGCCCGGATTCGCAATCAGCTTTGCGTCCCTCAGTTTTTCGCGAACAAATTCAGTCAACCCATAGACTGCCTTCTGCAAGAGATCGGGGCGCTTGTGTTCGAAACCATAGAATCTCGGGTAGAGCGCCGCTTCGCGCAATCTGAAAGCGCCGCTCAGATCGACAACCGTTGCCCCGCTCTCAAGGAGCGCAGGCACAACTTCATGCGAAAACTCATTGGGAGTAGCCAGGAAGATCAGATTGGGGGCGAGTCGCGCGATCGCCGCTTCGTCGAATGGCCGGCAATCGAGTTTCGTCAAACCAGTCAATTGAGGATGAATTGCGCTGAGTGGAGTCACTTCTTCCGAATGCGACGCGAATGCGCCGATTAGATCAAGGTGCGGATGATTTAGTAATAGACCAATTAAATCGCGTCCGGAATATCCCGTGGCGCCCGCGACAACTGTGCGAACCCGGTTGCTCATCTCAAAAACTCCCTGAACCAGAACTGAAAAAGAAATTTTGAGTGTACATTACTCAATCGAGGTTTGCGATATCGGAGAGATGAAGAGAGAAAACGGAACAAACGGAAATAACGGAACAAACGGAAAAATTCCAAAGAATTTCCGTTTGTTCCGTTATTTCCGTTTGTTCCGTTTTCTCTCTTTCAAGGTTTCAATCCAATTCTCCTCAGCAGATCACTAAAACGCGCATCCGTGCGCAAGCCATCGGCCAGCGGATCTTGCTTAAGCCAGGGAATCCAGCCGCTGCGTTCCTGATATGCCTTCTCGAGCCAGGTGAATGATTGATCTTTATCGCCGAGACTGGCTGCCACCATTGCCAGGTAATAGGGTGGCACGTAGTGACGAGCGGACAGTTCTTGCAGATCATTGAGAATCTTTTGCGCCTCTTCACGTTCTCCAGCTCTCGCACGGGCAATGGCGAGCAGGGCTGTCATACCGTAATTGCCCTCTTTGACCTTTATGTCTTCGAGGGCTGTGATTGTCTCGGCCAGTTTTCCCGCTTCGAGCCATGTCCGCAACCTCCAGTAGTTGGCTAATCCGAACTCCGGATCCATCTCCAGAGATATTTTAAATTGGGCGAGGGCCTCGTCGTAACGTCGTTGGCGGTAGAGCTGTTCACCCAGGTCTGTGATGATGGCGAGTGACAGCGGGTCCAGATCTATCGCGTGGTGAACACTCTTCCGCGCTTCTCCAAACCGTTCCATTGCCATCAGGCAATAAGAGTACCAGTGATGCGCAGTCGGATAGTTAGGATTAAGCTCGATGGCTCGCAAGAATTCCCGTTCGGCCTTAAAAAAATCCCAGTCATACCAGAGCGTGATAAAACCCAGAGATGTGTGCGCCTCAGGCAGTTGCTCATCAATCTCAAGCGCTTTTGTCACTGATAGGCGCGCCTTTGGAACGAATTCGCGAGGCGGCACGGAATACCAGCTCAGCATTGTGTAACAGTCGGCCAATCCCGAATAGGCCAGCGCATAACTTGTGTCCTTCTTGATCGCCTGCACGAAGTATTCAATTCCCCTCTTCATCGCCTCAGGGTTGCGCTGATTCCAGAAGAAGCGCCCTTTCAGATAGAGGTCGTACGCCTGAGGGTTGTCCGTGTAGTGTTTGGCCATCTTCCGCTGTTGTTCACCGGTGATTTTGATCCGCAAATGATCGGATATCTGTTTGGCAATCTCAGCTTCAAGCTCGAAGATGTCTCCGGATTTACGTTGATACTCTTCCGCCCATAAGAGCGCGCCATCGGTCGCATCTACTAATTCCGTCTTGATGACTATATTTTCGCCACGCTGCAAGAGGCGCCCGATGAAGACCGAGCGCACGCCTAACTCACGACCGACATCCTGCGGATAGACATCGCGGCCTTTGTATCGAAAGACCGTGCTCCGCGCCATCACTCGCAAAGCGGGCAGACGAGAGAGCGTATTGATAATGGTCTCGGTAATTCCATCGCTGAGGTATTCCGCGCCTGGATCATTGCTCGCGTTTGATAAAGGGAGAATGGCGATTGAATCAACCTCGCCACTCCGTCCTCGCGCAGAACTCGAGCGCCTGTCTCCCCTCTGCGCGCTGGCAGAATCGCGATTGGCATATCGCTGATGCTCTAATTCGAACTCTATGCGTTGTTTCAGCCGTTTCAGATCATTCAGCCATTCTCGCGCTGTTTGATAGCGTTCCTCAGAGTCTTTTGCGATGGCCTTTTTGATTATCCAATCCAGTTCCTCCGGCGCATCAGGAATAAAGCGGCGAACCGCCGGCAGTTCGATTTGCATAATAGAGCTCAGAACGCTGCTCGCCGTGCGACCTTCAAACGGCAGCCGCCCGGTACACATTTCGTAGAGCACCACACCAAGGCTGAAAATATCGCTGCGCTCGTCAATCGGTTCACCGAGTAGTTGCTCTGGCGAAAGGTAAGCTATGGTTCCAGCTACCCACCATAATCCCCTTGATGTCTTTCCCATATTTTCAAGTGATCTGGCGAGTGGCTTGGTTCGATATGGATCTGGAGCATCCTCATCGAGAGTCGCTTCCGATCCTTCCGCTTTCGCCTCCTCGTAACTTAGATCTTCTGTGATCTCCTTCGCTTCGCCCAACTCGACCATCATCGAGTCCTGTTCGACCAGCTTTGCCAGACCGAAATCCAATATCTTGACATACCCATCAGGCCTGAGCACTATATTTTCCGGCTTCAGATCTCGATGCAGCACTCCGGCCGCGTGTGCGGCCGCCAATCCCGACAGGATCTGTATCGCTACGTCGATCACATCGTCAAGTTTCATCCGCGTGTAGCTGAGATAAGCGCGCAAAGTGGGCCCTTCGACAAACTCGGTCGCGATAAAATGCTGTGATTTATCCTGACCGACTTCGTAGATCATACGGATATTGGGATGATTGAGAGAGGAGATGACGCGCGATTCCCGGGAGAGACGCTGCATGCGCTCGATGTCGCGCGTGAACTTCTCCGGCAATAAGGTGAGCGCCACTTTGCGGCCGAGTTGAGTGTCTTCGGCGAGATAGACTTCACCGAGAAGGCTAGTGCCGAGATGGTTTAAGATTCGGTAATGCGAGATCGTCTGAGAGAGCATTTCTAATTGCGGATTGCGGATTGTGGATTGCGGATTAGAGAGTGATTATGAGACATCTCCTTGTCAATCCGCAATCCGCAATCCGCAATCATTCATTCTGCCAATCCAATCCGCCGCAATAATTCACTAAACCTCTCTTCACCGTGCAAGTGTTCCAGCATCGGCTCGGTCTTGAGCCAGACGACCCAGTTGTAACGCTCTTCGCATGCGTCTTCGAGCCATTTGAGAGCCTGCTCTTTGTTCCCCAATCCTGCCTGTATCAAGGCCAGGTAAAATGGTGAAACGTCCCGATTGGTCGGGAAGGTTTGCAACTGTTCGAAAAATTGAATTGCTTCTTCGTGCTTTCCCGCAATCGCGTAAATGTACCCAAGCGCAGCAGTGAACAATGCTCCACGCCCGCCTGAGAGCTCGACTGCGCGTTTAATTTCCGCAATCGCTTCGTCGAACAACTTCTGATGAGCGTAGGTCAGTCCGAGGATGAAGTGCGCGTAAACGAAATTCTCGTCAATCTCAAGGGTGCCCTTGAGATAATCAGCCGCCTCATCGAAGCGATGCGCTTGATAACAGATGAACCCCAGATTTGAATTGATGACGCGAGAGAGAGGCTCCAGGTCGCGAGCGCGCATCTCTTCAGCCATCGCTTCATCATGCCGCCCCATTGCCGAGAGCAAGACCGAAGCATACCAGTGATGCGCGACGGCATACGAAGGGTTGAGTTCGATAGCGCGTTTAAATTCGCGCTCGCTCGCCTCCCAATCCCACTCGAACCAGACAAGCGCAGCGGCCAAAGAGGTGTGTGCTTCGGCTATACCGTCATCGATTTCAAGGGCCTTCAACGCAGCGGCTTTGGCGCGCGGCATCGCCGCTTTTGGAGGGAGCGCGCTGTAAATGCTCAACAGGCAATAGCAATCTGCCAGCCCCGTAAATGCAGGCGCATAGCTCTCATCGAGCCTGATCGCCTCCTCGAAACTTTCCATCGCCTTTCTCAGGCCCTTCGCTGTGCGCTGGTTCCAGTAATATCGACCTCTGAGATAGGCCTGATAGGCTGCCGCATTCTCAGTGTAGCGTTTGATGAGTCGTTGCTTCTCTTCATCATTTAAACGCAGCCGCAGGCGCTCGCAAATCTCCTGCGAAATCTCTTGTTCAATATTAATCAGATCGTCAAGTTTGCGCTGGTACTGTCCACCCCAGATTTGTGACCCGTCCGAAGTGTCGACCAGTTCTGCGTGGATGACAAGGTTCTCGCCGAATTGATACATTCGACCGGTGAAGATGGCACGCACTTCAAGCTCACGCCCGACCATCAAAGCATCGGCATCGCGGTTGCGGTAACGCCTAACGGTGCTCCAGGCCATGACGCGCAGCTGTCGCAGGCGGGATAAATTGACGATCAGACTTTCGGGGATAGCATCGCTCAGATACTCGGCATTCGGATCCCGACTTGCATTGGTGAATGGCAACACAGCCAGTGAATCAATGGCGATCGATAGACGCTGAGCCCCAGTTCGTATATGTCCGGAGTCAGTCAGCAAGCCGCCGGAATCTTCAGCCGAGTCTATTCTGCGAATTTCTCGCGAAATTTTCGGTAAATTTGAACCTGATTGCTCCAAGCCCTGGTCTATGCTGGACTCATACTGCAACCGTTTTTGCAATCGTCTCAGATCAGTCAGCAAGCTTCTCGTCCGCTGATAACGGTCATCTCGATCCTTAGCAAGAGCTTTGAGGATGATCCATTCAAGCTCATCGGGAGCGTTCTGTGAAAAACGCGCGAGCGGAGGCGGGTCACGATCCAGAATTGCGACCATCATATCGCCGGTCGTCGGCGCTTCGAACGGCGGACGCCCCGCGAGCATCTCGAAAAGCACGATGCCGATGCTGAAGATGTCAGTGCGCGCATCGACCTTGAGACCGCGTGCCTGCTCCGGGGACATATAACTGAGCGTGCCGAGGATCACTCCGGGACTTGTGTCCGGATGCGTTTCGAGAGGCGCCGTGGCAAAACGGTCTTCAAAGGTCTCTTCGATCGTATCGGCCTGCGTGACTGATGGGTCGAAACTGTGAAAGAAATCGCTCTCGGTCAACTTGGCCAGCCCGAAGTCCAGCACTTTTACGAAGCCATCGTCACGCAGCATGATGTTTTCAGGTTTGATGTCACGATGCGTGATACCAGCGCCGTGCGCGGCTGTGAGCGCGCTGGCGATCTGGATGGCGATCTCGAGAGCTTCGTCGACTGGCAACCGGCGTCTCGCCAATCGCTGCCGCAACGTCTGGCCTTCAATGAACTCCGTTGCCATGAAATGCGCGCCGTCCGCTTCGCCTATTTCATAAATCGTGAGGATATTAGGATGGCTGAGTTTGCTTGCCGCGCGCGCCTCCTGTTCAAAGCGTCTGACACGTTCTTTATCCTGCGTGAATTTTTTGGGCAATAACTTGAGAGCAACGCGACGACCGAGATTGAGATCTTCCGCAAGATACACCTCACCCATTCCGCCCGCCCCGAGCTTGGAAATAATGCGGTAATGAGAGATCGATTCGGGAATCACTTTGAAGAATTAGCATTTTCCCCAGGGAAAATGGCGAGTTTCACGGAAAGCCGAAACTAGCTAACAATTTCAACACAAAGGGTCAAAGGGTCAAAGGGTCAAAGGGAGATATATGATTGATTTTTTCTTCTTTGACCCTTTGACCCTTTGACCCTTTGTGTTGAAATTGTTAGCCGGAAGATGAAACTTGCAGGGAAAATGCTAAAAAACTTTGTTTACGGTGTACTAAGGAGCAAGTCTCAGAC
>JAKEHZ010000212.1 GCA_022614735.1 Acidobacteriota bacterium
AAGTGAGGCGCGGATTGAAACTTCTCTCTTCTTCTGGACCAGTCCCAATACCTCCGTTCGCCTCGCTGCTGAAGTGGAGTTTGTTCAGTTAAAGAAACTGAACACTCGGGTATCAATGAGTTAGGGATGGCGGGGCGCTAATTTCCCTTAGTTAGTCGCCGGAGGCTCGATTTTTACTGAGTTTAATGCGTATTGAGGGTTTGTAGCTACTCTACAGCATAGGGGATGCAAGAAAATGCGCATAGCTCCACCATCGAGCCATCTCGAGGCTGTTAGTGAAATGAGTTACTCGTTCATTCCGCCGAAGGAGTTAGACTTTTTGGCTCGGCTTCATCGCGTGTTGGCAGAGTCTGCCCCAGTCATCTCCGACAAGTTTCCGGTCTTCCGCTACCCAAGCTTTTGTGTGTTCAATAATACTGACCAGATAAAGCCTGAAGAGAAGGTGTGTACCGTGTCGCGAATCTGCGGGCAAGAGGCGGTGAAGGCAATTAGGCGGATTAGCGCTGAAAACGTTCTCTACAATTCTCTGACTTTTCCCGCCATTTCGTGTAAATTATTAGCTATCGGAGGTTTTTTTTATGCACAACGAATTTACGGCTATTATTGAAAAAGACGAAGATTGGTTCATTGCCTATTGTCCGGAAGTTCCTGGAGCTAATGGGCAAGGTAATACTATCGAAGAATGTCGGGGGAATTTAGCTGAGGCTATCGCCCTTATTCTTGAAGACCGGCGAGAGGATGCCCTGCGAGGCTTACCAGCGGATGCTATTCGAGAAGTGGTAGTTGTGCAATGAAACGAGAGTCATTGCTTAGACATCTGCGAAAGCATGGTTGCTATCTGAAGAGAGAAGGCAGATCACACTCCTTATGGTGCAATCCAAGAACCGGGGAAGTTGAAGCAGTACCACGACACGGAGATATCGAATCAACTTGCGAGGAAAATATGTCGCGGATTATCTGTTCCTGAAATCGGTGAATAACGTATTTACTAAGCCGCGCCTAACCACATTCCATCCGATCCGCGTGGAACCTGAGATTGAAACCGACACATTGAAACGGACACGACATCCTCAAGAGTGTCTCGTATTTGTTACATGAGGGTGCAATGATACTTTCTCAAGATGATGCCGCTCTATTTTTTCGTCAAATGTTGGGTCTGCAATTCTATGTCAACCAGCAGCGCCAGCTGTTGCCCAATATCAAATCGCTTGAGGCATATCAGAAGATAGGCAGTGAAGACAAATTTCTTGTGCGCAATGCCCTCTGGAAAAGTCCTGAGTTGATTGACGCCTATATCCAGGAAAATCCGAACGGTCTCTCATTGGAAGAGCTGAGTATAATTGGTAAATGGAAAGGAGTTATTGCAGGTAAGTTCTACGTTTTTCGCTATTTGAAGGACCACTCCATTTTCATAGGCGAGTCAAAGGTTTATCAGGTATTGGGATTGCACGAACCCTTCGATGTCGTATTCCATGGCCGGCCACTACCAATCTATATTGAGACCATACTTCTACCCTTTAAGGGAAAGATCATCTACGATGGGTTATGTCAAACCTATAACATCCTTTTTGGCCGGGGGATTCGCTCCAGACTGAATGAAGAGTATATGGCGGCGAAGCAGAACGGGCTCATTATTACCACGCTAGAGCCGGAAACATTATCAGTCAAGCCGGCCAGGCAACTTCGTAAACCGGATAGGGAGAGTGAAGTGATAGTAGAGGGGATTATCGAGGCGAGTGAGCGATTGAAAGGAGGTACCGCGATTCAAAGTGCAGCATTCGGACTGCTGCGCGCGAGCGCCAGAGTTGTACAATCGGCCCTTCAGAACCCGAATGAATCGGAAGAGCTGCAGCGATTAGGTCGTAAGGTACATAATGCCTTGAATCGGCTCCAGGTTGGATTGGATCGCGCGAAGCAATAAAAATCGGAAGCGATGATCTCAATGCTCGATAACGAAGCGCAGCTTGCTTATGTGCTCGGCCATGAGCTGGCGCACGTCTACAAAGATCACTGGAAAACAAAGGTCATGATGGGACTGGCGGAAGAAGAGTACAACCTCCAGCAAGCGCGAAAGGTCGCAGGTTGGACGGCTCTATTGGGAGTCGCCGGAGCCGCTGCGCGCCGGTATCGGTATTGCGGCCGGCGCTCCCTCGGCGATTGTGCCCGGGGATGGCCCTCAACAAACAAATGCAATATCCCAACCTGCTCCTCGCAGCGCACAGCAAGGTAAGCGACCGTGAGAAGGTCAATATTACGGGCAAGCGCCGCCATTTGGCCGGCGCTTGCGATCTTTTTCATCAGCGTTTCCTGGTTTCCTGCTTATTGGCGGCTCTCACAGCGCGTTGCCGAATCTGCGCAAGGAGGTGTTTTCGAGCTGGCTTTGCCGGAACCGGAATTTGCCATTGCTCCGACAACACAGTCCGAAATCGCAATTCCCTCGCCAAATGTCAATTTGATCGAGGTTCATAATACGCAAGCTTTGTCCTCAGCACGACGAGCAATCGTATCAGGGAGTTCAACTACCAAACATTCGCCGGTTCGAACCCGAATCAAAGGACGCCTCCTGAAATTGTGTTACTCGAGCCTGAAAGCGAGATCATATTTCCCGTGGGCCGGAGGACGATGAATATTTTCATCTCCGGCGTTGCAACAGCAAAGACCAATGTTGTGCGGGTGACGGTAGGTGGAAGGATTGTAGTTGTCAGTAACCAGCAGCGATGATCTAATGAGAATCTGAAAGTGGCAGCGGTAACTACTGTAATGTCACAGTAAATGGCGGCAATTCACCACGGATTGACACGGATGCGACGGATGAGCACGGATTTAATCGGTGCTCATCCGTCGCATCCGTGTCAATCCGTGGTGAATTGCCGCCATTTACTGTGACATTACTTTCGTCTACTTTCGCTTGTTTCGCCTTCTCCCTCACACTTCCGATTCTGGGATTTCACTTTCCCAGAATCGGACGCCCAAAACTCTCTTTTCATTTCTCTCCTCCATTTACCACCAAATAATTCAGGTATTTACCAAACCTGCCGCGTGGCACGCCGCTTGGTTAATGCATTGATGAATCCCCTGATGCGTTGTTCCCGGGTGTTTTGAATATTATGAGGCGTGTGATGATAGGTAGCAGCAATTTTGAACCATTTCTGAATCACTTTCCGCAGCATCTCAACCTGGCTCTGTCGAACATGCGTCCGCGGACATTGATCGCCGACGATCAGCCGGATGTGCTTGCAGCTCTGTATTTGCTACTCAAGAGCGAGGGCTATCAAACCGAAAGTGTGACCTCTCCGGCAGCGGCTCTCGAGGCGATTAGACAACGCGACTTCGATCTGGTGCTGATGGATTTGAATTATGCTCGCGACACGACGTCAGGGCGTGAGGGGCTCGATCTGCTGGCGAGGATTCACGCGATTGACCCCACGTTGCCAATTGTTGTGATGACTGCGTGGGGCAGCATCGAGCTTGCTGTCGAAGCGATCCGTAACGGCAGCGGTGATTTCATCCAGAAGCCCTGGGAGAATTCGCATTTGCTGAGGGTCGTCCGGAGACAGCTCGAGCTCGGCCGTGAATTGCGACTCAAGAGACAGATAGAAGTCGCACGTAAGGAGGCGCGCGATAGAGAGCTGTCAGATGCGCGCAAAATCCAACAGCGACTTCTGCCTCGCGAAATCCCGCGAATAGAGGGCTGCGAAGTATCCGCCATCTGGCAACCGGCACGTGAGGTGAGTGGCGATTACTTCGATGTTCTGAAGTTCAACGAGCACGCCGCCGCTATCTGCATTGCAGATGTGATGGGAAAGGGGATGCCGGCTGCATTGCTGATGTCGAACATCCAGGCAGCGGTCAAATCGCTCGCCTCGATCGGCAGTGCGACAAATGTCTTGTGCGGGCAGGTCAATCGTCTGGTTTGTAACAACGTAGATGAGGGCAAGTTCATCACCTTCTTCTGCTGCTTCTTCGATACGGTCACGCGAAAATTGTTCTACACTAACGCCGGGCACAATGCGCCGATATTGGTTAGACGCGATGGGGAGATCGTCCGATTGACTGAAGGCGGTCCGGTGCTCGGACTTATCCCCGATTATGACTACGGGATTGGTGAGGTGGAACTGAAGTCGGGGGATCGTCTGGCGCTCTTTACAGACGGTTTGACGGAAGCACGAGACTATTACGACGATGAATTTGGTGAAGAGCGCTTGTTGGACATATTGCGTTCCGGTAAAGATTTCAGCGCAGCCAAGATTCAACAGCAGATTGTACAGGCTGTCGATATGTTCAGTTATGGAGAACTCGGCGACGATACGACATTGATAGTGCTCGCGATTGAGTAAGCGGTGAATAGATGGAAGAAGGGAAAACGGAACAAACGGAAATAACGGAACAAACGGAAAAATCCTAGAGAATTTCCGTTTGTTCCGTTATTTC
>JAKEHZ010000213.1 GCA_022614735.1 Acidobacteriota bacterium
TCGTATTCTCTCCTACTTACTGCTCGCCTGCACTGTTTGAAACGGCCATCGCGCGCCCTGCCATGACCAGATCAGGTAACAAACTATACCGAGCAACAATGCTCCCAGACTGAAAATGATGATATCGCGGCCTGATGTAACAAAGATAAAGACCCAGCCGATCAGCGCAATCAGATTTGGAATCGGATAGAGCCAGATGCGGTATGGCCTTTCCAGATCTGGCTTGTATCTCCTCAGCATTGCGACGGCGACGATTTGCCCGATGAACTGCACAATGATGCGCGTCGCAATCAGGACATCAATCACAATACCAAGCGAGAGGAAACTGCAGAAGATCGAAATAACACCTATGGCGAGGAGCGAGACATAGGGAAAGTTATGTTTCGGATGCAGGCGGCTGAAGACTTTAAAGAAGTATCCGTCGCGAGCCGCAGCGAACGGGATACGCGAGTAACCGAGTAACAATGCAAAAACAGATCCAAACGCAGTCCACAAGATCATCAAGGTCAGAATCGTGGCGACCTCTTGCCCGTAGATTTTTTCCATCATCAAAGAGACGACGAATTGCGAAGCCGGCTTTTCACTCGCCGGCACGAATTCGCGCCACGGGACAACCCCGATGATCGAGAAATTGATCGCGACATAGATCGCTGCAACCGCGATAACGCTGATGATGATCGAACGCGGAATGGTCCTGCCGGGATTTTTTACCTCATCGCCGATATAACAAATGTCGTAGTAGCCGAGGTAATCATAAATTCCGACACGCGAAGCCGCACCCAGTCCGAGCAAAAATCCATAAGAGAACTTAAAAGAATCCGGCGGGAAGTCGAAAGCGATATTCGGGTCGAAGTACATAGCGCCGGTCAGAATCACAACGCCGGTCGTGAGCAGCGAGCCGATCCACAGGCTGACTGTGATCTTGCCGATGTGAGTTATCTGGCGATAGAGGAGCGCAATGTTGATGAGGCCGATGACGATTGCCACCGAGTAGATTTTGAGAGACACATTTCCTATTGCCGTCGAGAAAACAGGCGCCTTCCAAATGTAATCGAGGTATTGCGCGAAGCCTATATAGCCGGAGGCGATTTCGAGTGGCCCGCTCAGGATGAATTGCCAGATGAAGAGAAAAGCCATCAGCCGCCCGAAGGTCTGTCGCCCAAACCCCTCGCGCAAATAGACGTAACTTCCGCCAGATCCAGGCAGCGCTGCCCCCAGCTCGCTCCACACCATGCCATCGGGAATGACAATCAGAACCGCAATAATCCAGCCGAGCATTGATTGCGGACCGCCCAGTGCCGACATCAGCAGTGGAATCGTGATAAACGGCCCGATGCCGATCATGTTCGACATATTGAGCGCTGTTGCTTGAAGCGTGTCAAAATGCCGAGTCAGATGAGAGGACTCTTCAGAAGAAGTTGTGTTGGGTGAGTTTTGATTGTTCATCATTCAATCAAGTAATGAAAGAAAGTTGGTCAAAATGCGTTCGGTGATCCCCCAAATCGGACCACCTTCGGATGGATAAGCCGGCCACTTCTGAACGCTCTCGCCGAAACTCATTCGAAATTCGCCGGAGCAGCCTTCGCGTTTGAGCTTGCTAACTGAGACCCAGAAAACTGCATCAACCTCGTTGTTCAACTGCGTTGCGAAAATTACGGGCGCTATGGCGACGAAAGGCGCGATTTCAATTCTAGGCAGGAAGGGATTGGCTGGTGTAATAACCGGTAGCCGTCCGATAAAGCGGCCGCCATTGAGCAAATTCATTCCGATCTCTTCATAGGTTTCTCGCGCCGCCGTCGCGAGCAGATCAGCGTCTTTGTCGCGGTCGACCCGCCCCCCGGGTAATGCAAGATGGCCTGACCAATGATCGCCGGGCCGCTCAGCTCTCTTGATGATGAGCGCTTGAGCTGCTCCTCGCTCCTCACGGAGTATGATTGTGACCGCGGCTTGTGGAATGCGGTCTGCTTCGATCTGTAACGCATGCAGGGGCTCGAGTCGCTCGGTGAGTTGTCTGCCCAGCAGTTCAAGGTCGGTCATCGGGTTTTTCGTAATGTTATTGAAACGGTGAAAATAGCGCGCAAAGAATAGCTAGCCGAGCAATGCAAGTCAATTTTGACTGTATCTGTAATGCCTAAGTAAATAGTGTCAATCCGTGGTGAATTGCCACTATTTACTTAGGCATTACCGTTCCCACTTGACACTCAACCCCCACTGAGTTTTGATTGCCCGAATCGTTGCAAAATCTCATTCGGAGGCAGCTTATGAAACCAACACGTCGAAACGTTTTGCGCAGCGGCCTGGGGGTTGCTGCTATGATTGGATTTCCGGAAATTAGAGGTTATTCGCACTCGGAAATTGATGAACGTATGAAACTAGAAAAGGGATTGAATGGATTGACGAAAGCCGATCTAACAACACCAGTACTAATTCTCGATCTCGATCTGCTCGAAGCCAACATCGCCCGAATGTCTCAGCACGCGAAGGCGGCAAAGATCAATTTGCGCCCTCACGGCAAGACGCACAAATGCCCTGAAATCGCGCATCGTCAAGTCAAGGCGGGGGCAATCGGACTTTGTGTCGCAACAATTCGTGAAGCTGAAGGAATGGCCGCGGCAGGCGTAAAGGGCCTGCTTATAACCTCAGAATTGGTTGGCAAACCGAAGATCGAACGGTTGGTAAAACTTACACGCAAAGCTCCGGACACAATGTCGGCCATCGATAGTCTGGCACACGCGCAGCAAATGAGCGATGCGGCAGTTGCTGCAAAAATAAATTTTAACGTGATGCTTGATATCGACCCGATCGGTAGGCGCACAGGAGTCCCGGCCGGCGAGACCGCCATCGCGTTGGCAGAGAAGATCGTCAAGCTCCCCAATTTAAAGCTGCGTGGTATTCACGGCTATTCCGGCGCATCGTCGCACGTCACCGGTTTCGAGGCACGGCACGCCCATTCGATGAAGGTGATGACTCCACTGATCGAGACCTTCACGCGGCTGAAGAAGATGGGACTACCGGTGGAGATTATGTCCGGCGGCAGCACCGGGACATACAACATCGACACCGAACTCGAAGGGATGACCGAATTGCAGGTCGGCTCTTACGTCTTTATGGATGTCGATTATCGAGCCATCGGTAGTAAAGGCGGTGTTATCTATGATGACTTTGCCCCGTCTCTAACTGTGATGGCAACAGTCATCAGCAAGAGTCATTCGGATCGCGCGACGACTGACGCAGGAATCAAGGCGTTTTCAACCGATAAGGCAAAATTCACGCCTGAGATCAAAGGCATTACAGGTGTGACCATGAGTTATGGCGGTGACGAGCACGGCATCCTGGTGTTCAATAATCCGGGGCGTGATCTGAACATTGGAGACCGCGTTGAATTCATCGTGCCGCACTGCGATCCGAACGTAAATTTGTATGATCGGATTTATTGCGTGCGTGGTGAGAAAGTGGTGGATGTTTGGCGGACGGTGGGGCGGTATGGTGATTGACTTGGTATTTTGATGATGAAGAAAGTTGAAGTAGTCGAGGTTGATTCAACCTTCTCCGGTTCGGCGATTAAGAATTTGCTGGAAAACTGTAGCAGCGATTATTTGCTCCTCTCATTGCAGGGCGGGCGTGTTGAATTTGGTGCGCGGGCCCTGGATAGATTGATCCAGGTTGCAGATGACTCCAGCGCGGGAGTGATCTACTGCGACTTTCGTGAAAAGAATGAAGACGGAGTTATCGAGCACCCGCTTATCGATTATCAACTCGGCAGCATTCGCGACGACTTCGATTTCGGCTCCGCGTTGCTATTCTCGCGCGAGGAAGTCGAGAAGGCTTTACAGAAACATGGGGGTGTTTCCAGGGATCTGAAATGGGGAGGGCTTTATGATTTACGTCTCAAGCTCTCCATTAATTCGTCAATACTCCATATCCCGGAATCACTTTACACGCGAACCGCGATTGAACTGTCATCGCACGGCGAAAAGCACTTCGACTATGTTGATCCTCGCAATCGCGATTATCAGATTGAGATGGAGAATCTCGTGACCGAGCATTTGCAGCGCATCGGCGCCTGGCTCGCCCCCGATTTTGCGAAAGTATCGGAATCACAAAAGCAATTCCCGGTCGAGGCAAGCATCATCATCCCCGTGCGCAATCGCGTTAAAACCATTGCTGATGCGGTGAAGAGCGCTCTCGCGCAAACTGCCGATTTTGCCTTCAACGTCATTGTTGTTGATAACCACTCGACCGATGGTACAACTGAAGTGCTGCAGAGGCTGTCAACCGGCAACGCGAAGTTAATTTCCATTGTCCCAAAGCGCACCGATCTCGGGATTGGCGGTTGTTGGAATGAAGCAATCTATTCAGAGCACTGTGGCCGTTATGCAGTGCAACTCGATTCGGATGACATTTATGCCAATGACAAGACTCTTGCTCGGATACTGGAAGAGTTTGAGAGGGGACATTATGCAATGGTCATTGGCTCGTATGCGATTGTTGATTTTGATCTGAAAGAGCTGCCGCCGGGTTTGATAGATCATCGCGAATGGACACGCGAGAACGGGCGTAACAATGCGCTGAGAATCAATGGTCTCGGCGCTCCGCGCGCATTCGATGTCACAGTACTGCGAAAGATAGGCTTGCCGAATGTGAGTTATGGCGAAGATTACGCTCTCGCTTTGCGCATCAGCCGCGAGTACGAAATCGGGAGGATCTACGATTCGCTTTATTATGCCCGTCGCTGGTCCGGCAATTCGGACAGCGCATTACCGCCTGCGACGAAAAATCGTTACGACACTTACAAGGACAAATTGCGCACGATAGAAATTCTGGCGAGACAGAAGTTCAACGCGGAGAGGAAAAGACAGGGTCGATGAACTGGGAGCAGCGAATTATCCCTGATGTTGATCTACGACCCTTTCTGCCAAAGAATAAGGCGACTAATTTTCGGGCTCGTGTGCAGGGGTTGATCGCGCAGCAACAGAGGACGTGGCCGATGCTGCGTGAAGCTACCGAAGGGTTGTCCGAAGTCGAATACAAAAAGTTGTCGGTAAAAGGCTCCGAGGTACTAGCGCAGTTCAATCCGAAACGAATTGTCAGCACAGCAGCGCGGGTTGACACCGCCACAATCCAACAGCGCCCGTGTTTTCTTTGCGCCGAAAATTTACCGCCTGAAGAGAAGGGAATTGAATTCGGCCAGGATTTCATCGTGCTGTGCAATCCGTTCCCGGTGCTGCGAAATCACCTGGTTATCACTGCTCGCCGGCACATCCCCCAGGGGATTGAAGGCAACTTCGATAAGCTGCTCGATCTAAGCCGAGAGCTGGGAGACCAATGGTTCACAGTTTACAACGGGCCGAAATGCGGCGCCTCAGCGCCCGATCATCTTCATTTTCAGGCCTGTTCGCGGGAAACCCTACCAATCCTACGAGAAATCGAATGCTGGAACCGGCAAGCGATTTTCAGGACCTCAGCGGTCGAAGCATTCATACTACGGAACTATCGCATAAATTTAATGGTTGCTCGCGGCAATGATTACAGAGTTTTGATCAACTATCTCGAAAGCGCTCTCGGACAATTGGCCAGGGTAACCAACGTATCGGAAGAGCCAATGATCAATCTGATCGTGACCTGTGAGGACAGGGGATGGACCGTAATCCTCTTTCCAAGAAGCAAACATCGGCCCTCATGTTATGATGCCGAGGGAGGTGCAAGACTGACGGTCAGTCCCGCGGCAATTGATCTCGCGGGAGTGCTGGTGGTGCCGCGACCTGAACACTTCGCGCGAATTAGCGCAGAAGATGTCGAAAAGATTTATGCTGAAGTGACGTTGGATAATGAGCGGTTCAGAGAGCTGATAAATGAAGAGGAAGAGAGAAAACGGAACAAACGGAAATAACGGAACAAACGGAATTTTTATTGTTCTTCCGTTTGTTCCGTTATTTCCGTTTGTTCCGTTTTCTCTTCTGGACATCCTTATATGGAATCAAAATTAAAAATGATCGACCGTGAGCCATATGTCTCGATTGGGTTGATGGCCGGGGTCGAAAAAGTAAGATTTGAATTGAAAGGCGAGTTTGCCGGTAGGGATGGTGCTCGATTTAACACAGGAAGCTTTCTTGCAACAACGGACGCGGGTCGAATTGAAATCATTAATACCAGCGGAGACCGGCTTAGTCTGTCATCAGATTTTCAATTGACGCCAGCTGAGCCGAGATTTTCATTCGTCATTCACGATGTCGTGATCGGCATTGATTTCCACTGGCAGCAAAAACAAGCCTTGGAATTTCAGGGCGTATTTCGAATCAAGCTCGGTTCAGACGGGCAATTGATTGTCATCAATGAAAACTCGGTTGAATCGTATTTAACCAGCGTGATCTCATCTGAGATGAGCGCAGCCTCGCACCCGGAATTGCTTAAGGCGCATTCCATCATCTCGCGCAGCTGGTTGCTGGCTCAATTGGAGCAGTGGAAAATGCCGCGTCAGGCGGCCCCTGGCAGATCAGAGATAGAGGGCGATTCAAAGCAACTGCTTCGCTGGTACGATCGTGAAAGTCATGCTGATTTTGATGTCTGCGCAGACGATCATTGCCAGCGTTACCAGGGCATCACTAAGGCCACTTCACCGGCAGTATTCGAATCGGTCCATTCAACTCTCGGCCAGGTGCTGACCTATGGTAGTACGCTGTGCGATACTCGGTTCTCGAAATCGTGTGGCGGAATGACTGAAAGCTATCGTGCCGCGTGGGGAGAAGAGGAAATTCCATATTTGGCTGTGTCCTATGATGGTGAATCGTTTCCGTCGGGATTTAATTTGCCATTGAGTGATGAAACGAATGCAGCCGTCTGGATTTGCAACTCACCACTGGCTTTCTGCAACACAGACGATCAAAAGATCCTTGCTAAGATCCTTCCGGATTTTGATCAGGAGACGACAGATTTTTACCGGTGGCGTGTAGAATTGAAACAGGAAGATTTGCGAGATCTCTTGCGCGATAAGCTTGGAGTCGATTTTGGCGCAATTCTCAAACTCCAGCCTGTTGAGCGAGGTCAATCGGGACGAATTGTAAAATTGAGGATCGCGGGTGAACGCGAAACGATGGTCATCGGTAAGGAACTTGAGATTCGACGTGCGCTTTCACCTACGCATCTCTACAGCTCAGCATTTGTCGTAGAGACTGGTCGGAACACTTTCAGCGCGCCGGAGCATTTCACGCTAATCGGCGCAGGTTGGGGGCACGGAGTCGGCTTATGCCAGATCGGTGCGGCAATAATGGCCGAGCGGGGTTACAATCACCGGCAGATTCTGGCGCACTACTATCGTGACGCGCAGCTTCACACGCTGTACTCGGAATCAGCGTAATCTTTGGAAACTTCAGAAGGAAGCCTGATGACGAACCCTTTCTATCGATTAGGTCTGATAGATCGTCGGCGACTACTGGCTGACACGGGGTTCGTCCGTGATGACCTGCGTATCTGGTCGCATCCGGATGGGCGATCCATTGGTGAGGGTGTTGCAGCTGCGTTGACTGACGAAGCATTCTTTCGGTACCTGAAGATTGATCTGTCAGAGTTCGTAGCTGACGAAGCCGAAGTGGAAAAGGAGAATACGGAACAAACGAAATAAACTAAACAAACGAAAAACTCACCGACTATCCGTTTGTTTCGTCTATTCCGTTTGTTTCGTATTCTTCCTCATCTTCAAGGAGGCAAATTTTGAGAAGAGCTGTCGTCCTGCTGATGCTGCTATTATGTATATCGCTTCTTTCGTCGTCTGTACAAAGCCAGCGGTTCCCTTCGCGTTCGGATTTCAGGCGTCCCAAGAACTCTCTTAAGGATTCGAACCTCAGAGGCGAGTTCACATTTGCCCGATTGCGTTACGATTCATACGGCTGGGAAGGCTGGACTACCGATTACCCGAAAGCCGATCAACAATTCATCTATGGTCTGCGCAGCTGGGTACGCAGCAGACTCGAGATATCCGATGAGCCTACCGCCGTTTCCGTGGACGAGAAAGAGATTTTCCAACACCCGTTCATCTATATTGTCGAGCCGGGACATATGGTGCTTTCGGAAAAGGACGCGGCCAACCTGCGCGAATATCTGCTCCGAGGAGGGTTCCTCATGCTCGATGATTTCTGGGGTTCCTGGGAATATGAGAATGTGCGCGAGCAGTTGCACAAGGTCTTTCCCGAACATCAGATTCGAGAACTTCCGCTCGATCATCCGATATTTCACTGTTATTTCGACATTGACGAGGTGCTGCAGGTTCCACAATTCTTCAATTACCTCCGCGGCAGGACGCACGAAAGAGACGGATACGTGCCGCATTACATGGCCATCACTGACGAGAACAACCGGGTCATGGTCTTTATCGCGCGCAATACGGACAATGGCGATGCCTGGGAGTGGATCGACGATCCGCGCTATCCATTGAAGTATGGGCTGGGTGCTTATCGGCTGGGGATGAATTGTATTGTTTATGCCATGACTCACTGAGCGGGAGAGTGGGAGAGCGGGGAGACTGGGGGACGGGGAGACGGGGCGACGGGGGGAGTATATCCATTTTCCATTTGAGATTTACCATTTGTCATTGATCGAGCCGCGTGCACTGTGATGACAAATGTCAAATGACAGATATCAAATGGAAAATGGAAAATGGATATACTCTTCCCTCGCCCCGTCTCCCCGTCCCCCCGTCTCCCCGTCTCCTGTCTCGCTCTCTCTTACTGACGGAACGGAAGAGACGTGACAAGCGAGAATCTAAAATTGAGATCCGGCCGTCGGACCCAGGTGGCTCCACCATTGTTCGAGGTAAATGACATGCGAGGGGTCACTCCGCCAACACTCAGTCCGAGGATAGGGGGTTGCCCGCTAACACCAGGATATGGTGTTGTAGTCGGAACTTGAAGAACAATGAAAAGATTCTGGATTTGGCCCGCAGAAATCCCCTGTAGCACTTTTCGACCAAGAGTTAATGGCTCATTAAAATAGAAAGGTGCGAAGTCGTTATCCTGCCCGATAAACCCGGTTTTTTCTTCCAAGGGATTAGCCAGATCGATTGTGGCAGTGTTGTTCGGGTTTACCACGCCAGTCGTCAGCAGGGCCCTTGCGAAGACGGGGACGACTGAAGCGTCCAGCACCACAGTATCAAAAGCCACACCTTGTATTAATATCTCGCCGCCCGGATTGACTGTGGTCAATTGGGACGCGGGAATTTGCATGGCATAGAGGAAACCGGGTGGTAGTGGATTAACAAAGCCGATGGCGTTACGCGCGCCAAAATTGTTGATATTAATCGAATCGGCAGTGTCAATGTTGATGCCGAACCGAGTCACCCCTGGTACGGCGGGGACTATTAAGCGTGAGCCGAGCCGCAGCTCCCGCGCATCTTCAAAAAATCCATCGTGGAATTCCTCATTAAAGTTTTGCTGACCAAGTATGGCGCCTACTTGTGTCGTGAAGTTGATCTGACCAGCTGCTACGGGAAAGCCATCTATAGGCTGAGCGCCGACCGAGTAGAAGCCAAAGGGTAAGGGAATCACGTAATCACCGTTGATAATACTAAAGGCTGGATCAAGAACGAATAAGTCGCCGGTGGCCGGGTCTAATGAGAGCCGGGTCTGGCCACTGAAACTGCCGGCAATGACATCATTCGTCGACGACCTAACAGCAAACAGATTGCCGCCTGCGATAGGCAGATCCTGCACTCCGTGACGAAGCTCCCCCGTGATCAGACCATATCGAGAATTGAAGGGAATATCCCCCGGTCGGATCGCCCCCGGCCCCGACGAGGCAGAGCCCTCGGGATAGAAATAAGAACTCCAGGCGATATCATCGGAGCTCAGCGATCGTTGAGACAGTTCGGCAGCCGGATCGCCTGTGTCGATGTTTGGATACATCGTGGCGCCATTACCATCGGTGTCGCTGAGTTGATTTTCCGGCGTGTGAGAAAGACCGTGGGAGTGACCAAACTCATGGGCTGCTACCGCGAGAAGGTCGACCGAGCGAGTGGTGGTATCCGCCGCCGCATCCTCGATCGTAAAGCGAAAACCGTTGCTCGTTTTGGTATTGTAAACGACATCGTTCTCCAGGATGGTCCCGGCCTTGTATAAGCCCGCGGGAAATTCAATGTCTCCGTCCTTATCTACATCAGTTGCGACATTGATCGCATTGGAAACATCGGAATCACCATCCCCATCAATATCAAGACCGTTGACAAAGGTGGAGTCCCGTATGAGATTGACCGAAGGTGAAGCGGCAATCGCTCCAAAGTTGTTTGGAGTACGGAATGTCAGCTCATTGACGAAATCAAATCCAGCTTGCCCCGTATTGGCGGTTGTTCCGGTAATCCTCATGTCGATAAATGAAGTGGGGATCTGGTTCCAGGAATCGAATGCTGCCTGCAGAGTCGCCTGCGCATTCGCCAGGGATAAGAATGGCGTTCCGAGCGGATTAGGGATCGGATCCAGGGTGTTATTCATACTATATTGAACCGGGATGGTACGAGAATCCCATTTAATCCCGATCACTCGGGCCTCAATCTGGCCTGCTATAGGTGATGGCACGTTTCCGGTTAAGTCAATTGTCTCCAGGGCGCCGCCCGCAGGTACGGAGATCGCGCTTGCCAGAACTAAGCAGAGGATGAGACTCATCGAAACGATTTTTCTTCTCATATTTTTCTCCTTGTCCTATCAATAAAAATCTAAAGTATTAATGATCATCCAACGACCCTTATCGGAGGTAACCTTTGATCCTCTCCTTGAACTCTGCCAGGGATGCCCACTGGACGTTTCCACGCACCACCCCCTCTCCACTCTTGAGGCGTACCCTGGTCAAATCGCGAGAGACCAATTTTTGTCCCTGATCATCCTCTACTATCGAGAGTTTACCTTGCGCATAGCCCATCACTGAATAACTGGTTGACATACCATCTGCAGCTGTTAAGAAGAGAAAAACTTCCTCTTGTGGCCGAATCGACGGCGCTCCCGGATAGGTCATAGCGATCGGTATCTGGCGATTTGCATCCACACCGCCAGGGATAACCACCTGTACCGTCGAAGAGGAATCGCCTTTGATCCTCTCACTCACTGATATGGTCGCTAACGTGACGAGACTGCGTTCAATCCATGTGCTGCGGGTTTCGATACACTGGCCGGTAAGAATCAAATCAGACCGCAAGGTCATATCTTGAATCGAAAGATCCGTCGCGAGACTGGTGCCGGTTGTTTCGACAACCTGATTTGGTTGTTGAGGAATAATTGCCTTGGTCGTCCTGAGGCCGGAAACTATGAACGCGATCGAGACGAAACAGCAAACTGCGAGAAACGCTTTTTTCATCTTTACACTCCTTTACGATGAGGAGGGCTTTCACCCTCTCTAGGAAGGACTTGCGCGGATGCCCGAGCTTACTCCCGCTGGGATGCGAGCACCTGAATTGAAGGCACCTTTTAGAGTTAAGCGAGGTTGTGCCGCCCAAGTAAGGAATCGAACGGCAGGTTTATTGAGTCGGAGCAACGATTGTAACTGGTCGGGTGACGTAGAAAGGGGGGTTCTGGGGCATCTGTCCCCGCAGAAGTTTTATACAATTACAATATCTTTTTTACAAGGAAGAAAATTCTATAAGACATTAGATAAGTCTACATTTAAACGGCATTTTCTAAGTGGGTGAAACTCCGGAAAAAGGCTCAAAAAAATGCCCGGAAGAGTGTCGATTTAGGGCGTCGCCGTTCGATTAACTGACGGATTAGTCGTTCGCAACGGATGGATTCGCCAAGTTAACATTTAAGGAGAAACTGTATATGCAAAAAATAACTCCGTTTTTGTGGTTCAATGACCAAGCCGAAGAGGCAGTGAATTTTTATATCTCTATTTTTAAGAATTCAAAGATCGTGAATCTTGCTCGCTATGACGAAGCAGGGGCAAAGGCCGCAGGAAGACCAAAGGGAATGGTAATGACCATGACATTCCAGCTTGATGGCCAGGAATTCATGGCCTTAAACGGCGGCCCGATGTTCACTTTCTCGCCTGCCATATCGTTTCTCGTGAACTGCCGGACACAGGAAGAGCTGGATGAGTTGTGGGAGAAGCTCTCCGAGGGCGGAGAGATACAGCAATGCGGATGGCTCACAGACAAATATGGTGTCTCATGGCAGATCGTTCCCACTGTTTTGGGCGAGATGATGCAGGACAAGGACCCGAAGAAAGCGGAAAGAGTTATGAAGGCACTGCTTCAAATGCGTAAGCTTGATATACAAGTTTTGAAGCAGGCATATGAGCAAGAATAAGGTGAGCCTTATTTAAACGACAAATTTATATCCAACTCGATGCACGGTAATGATGTGCTTCGGATCGCCCGGAGTCGCTTCGATCTTCTGTCGCAGCTTGGCGATGTGCATATCCACTGTGCGCGTGAGCGGGAAGCTGCCATAGCCCCAAACTGAATCGAGAAGCTGATCGCGTGTGATGACCTCGCCACGATGCTCGATGAAGAACCTGAGGATGTTGAATTCACGTGGCGACATCTCGAGCGTCACACCGCTCTTTGTTACTTCAAATTTCTTAAAATTGACTGCGACGTCACCGAAGCGGAAATCTTCAGATGTCTCTGCCTGCCGATGTGTGCGGCGGAGCAGCGCTTCTACACGAGCCATGAGCTCCATGAAGCTGAACGGCTTGGTGACATAATCGTCCGCACCAATCTTCAATCCGACGACCTTGTCTATCTCCTGGCCGCGCGCTGTGAGCATGATGATTGGCGTAGAATTGCCTATGTTGCGCAGATGTTTGCAGACATCGAAGCCGCTCATCTTCGGCAACATCACGTCGAGGATGATCAAATCCAACTCTTTTTCCGCTGCCAGCTTCAAACCGGCAGCGCCATCGCGCGCAACCTGCACCGAATATCCTTCGTACTCAAAACCATCGCGCAGGGCGACGGCCATTGCCTGATCATCTTCAACTATCAAAACTTTTCCTGTCATCCCAGTTCAATTCCTTGCTTCACTACCGCTTTGTAGACCGTGACCGAGTGGCGTTCCCTCATTAGGCAAATTCTGCCGGTCTATCTCGGGTTCAATCATTGCACTTCCCTCAGCGGGCAGATGAATTACGAATGTGGTCCCTTTCCCCAATTCGCTTTCAACAGTTACCTTTCCAAAATGCGCTTCGACTATGTGTTTGACAATCGACAAACCAAGACCGCTGCCTTTGACATCGTGCACCAAACAATTGCCGACCCTGTAGAACTTCTCAAACACCTTTCCGCAATCTTCGCGAGCAATGCCGATTCCACTGTCACTCACGGCAATCGTGACAAAACCGTTTTGCTCTCCCAGCCGCACATTGATCTCCTTGGAGTCGCCGGAATATTTCACTGCGTTATCGAGCAGGTTGATAAATGCCTGTGCAATGGCGGTTGAATCGATGATGACTGGCGGCAATGGATGTACGGGTTTTACAAAATTGATTTTAAACCCGTTCTGCTCGAGCATCACCTCGAACGTCTTGAGCGTATCGCTGATGACGTGTTCGACATCTGCCTCTTCGAATAGATAAGTTTTCTGTCCTGATTCGATCTTCGAGAAGTCCAGGATGTTGTTGATCAACTGCGTTAGGCGCCGGCTTTCAGTCTCAATATACTCGCCATACTCGTGAATCTTGTGTGAATCTTTGATACGGCCGAGTTTCAGGAACTCGCCAAAGACACGTATCGAAGCGAGCGGCGTTCGAAGCTCGTGTGAAACATTTGAGACGAAGTCCGCTTTCATCTGCGAAAGCTTCATTGCACGCGATGCGGCGCGGAGCGTGAGGATGATGCCTCCGATTAAAACCAGCGCAGTTAGAATAGAGAAGGAGATATTGGTAAAAAAATACCTTTTGCTCCATTCCACCTCCGTCATCTGGCGCATTCGAATGCCAAGGTACCAATCGTTGAAGATAAACGGGAACATCTCGCCGACTTCATAGGGTTTTCCCTCAAAGGGTTGATTTGAATAGAGCAATTCACCATCGTTGTTGCCCACCGTGACAACAACATCCTTGTGCTCCTCAGGGAACCATCTGGGATTAGTTTCTCTAACCACAGCGGCCAGATAATCTTGAATAAAGACTCGTTTGTTGAGGAACATACCCGCTACACCGACGACTCGCGACTTCTCGTCGACAATTGGTTTGACGATGATTCGATTCTGCGAATCTCGTTCGTCAACCGTCAGGCGGATCGATTTGGAGTTTGGTGGGGCGTTGGTCATGATCATCGCCATCCAGTTAGCTGCCGCTGCGTGAGCTGCATGCCTCTCGTTCCCGCTGGGCCTGTACCAAAACGAGCAAGAGATCGGATCGTAAAAATGGACAATAACGTAAATCGGCTCCGTCGGTCCTGCCACACTCCCGACAAAGAGAAGTCGCGCGCCTTTAAACTGATGGTTGGCGAAATGTTTGCTGACCTGCTCGTGATCAATCGCCTTCCTGTAGTTGAAATCAGGATCGGGGTATTTGTGATGAAAGGCGGACGCAGGCACATTGAGGACTTCATTGGCCTGATCCTCATAAAATGTGATGACCTTATCCAGCACATCGGCGAGATATCTTCGCATGTGAGCCTTCCGCGCGTCGGGCAGTGTCGATTGCAGCTGGGACAGTGATTGGTATTGCAGCCACAGGTGTGCCAGCAGGGGAATGGCCACGGCCACTAATCCCACCCAGAGCGCGTGTTGGCGTAGAAACTCTTTCAGCTTTGCCATCTTGTTCATTACCTCTACCTGTTCGAGGATATGAGTATACATCGAATTAAACACCTCTAGATGAGGTATGGGGGTGTTATTTTACAAAACATTTACAAGTTTTACTGGTTTTTACTGAGGTTTGAAGACATTTACCAGGGCTTTAACGATACTCCAAAGTGGATGATTCGTTTCAAGGTTTGGGAAAAAGAAACGGATCAGACCAATGCATAACTTGAACTTGCTACAAAGTCACGAATGACCCGCCGCTTCCCCTTCAATTCGGGTCCTTCCTGACATCGTAGCCGAAGACGTCTAATAGGAGGAAGGAAGTCACGATGGCAAGTGAAGCGATCAACCAGCAGGCGCCGACGCCTCAACCTCGACCCTCTTTAACTCTCATCAACAGTCCGCGTGTGATCTCTTACGAGAACTATGAATGTTTCATCGGTATCAGCACGAATGTCGCCGATCTCAAAAATTTCATCGGTGTGCAAGCTTCGCAGATGCATCCGGTGCTGCTCATCGGTGAACGCGGCTTGCGGCAGGAACAGGTTGCGCGTGTTCTGCATCAGGCGAGCGCGCATTGGGCGCAGCCCTTTTTCGCCGTCAACGCGCACGGTCTGAGCAGCGATGCTTTCCACAATCTGCTCTTTGGCCCACAGGGGATGATCGAAACCGTCAAGAACGGAACGATCTATATCAATGAGCTGACCAGCCTGCCACTGTTGCTCCAGCAACGGTTTGCCGTATATCTGGAAGAGCAACGATGGCATGAACGCGGGGGACAGACGCTGCGGCAGAGGTTGGTCTTTGCCTCGGAATGGAACCCGGCTGATCGCACGGCCGAAAACCGCATAGCATATGGCCTGGTCGAGATGTTGCGGCCCTTCAGCTTCACTATCAAACCCTTGCGCGAACGGAGCGAGGATATTCCATATCTGGCCAGGCTTTTGGCGGCGCGTCTTGCGCAGCGTTTGAACAAAGGCGCACACGAACTGACCCCCGAGGCTCTTCACGCGCTGACGGAATATCATTGGGAAAATAATATTGACGAGCTCGAAACGGTACTCGAAGGCACAATCGGGGGTGTTCCGCCGCAGCATATCGATGAATCCGTGTTGCCATCGCGAATTCGATACGCTCATCTCAAATCAATTCCGCCCGAGGGTGTTGATCTGCCGCAGATAGTCGATGATTTCGAGCGCAACCTGATTGCTACTGCGTTGAGACAGAGCGGCGGCAGCCAGACCAAGGCATCGAAACTGCTCGGACTACGCGTACAGACCTTGAATATGAAGCTCAAACGCTACGCCGATCAGTTGCGACCGCTGCTTTAAATCATCCCTTCGAGGCCGCAGTCGCCGCAGGCATCGCAGATTGCAGGAGATCACGGTCAGGCAAGCTAAGTTTTGTTTGCCGCTGCGGTGCCTGCGGGGGGTGCGGCAACGGAAAAATCAGGAGAGAATGCGAAACAAGCGAAAATAGACGAAACAAGCGAAAATGGGCCACTTTCGCTTGTTTCGTCTATTTTCGCTTGTTTCGCATTCTCTCTTCAGCTGACTTCATGCGGGCATTCGTATTATCTATTAATCGTAATACTCCAACCCCAGATGCGTAATCAGCTCTTCACCACGCAAATGTCGCAGAGTGTTCTTGAGCTTCATTAACTGAATGAACAAGTCGTGCTCGGGATAGAGTTGCGGCGCGCACATCGGGCTCTTGAAATAGAACGACAGCCACTCCTGAATACCGCGCATTCCGACGCGCTGAGCCAAATCCATGAACAATGCCAGATCAAGCACGATCGGCGCGGCGAGGATCGAATCGCGGCAGAGAAAGTCAATCTTGATCTGCATCGGATAACCCAGCCAGCCGAAGATATCGATATTATCCCATCCTTCTTTGTTGTCACCGCGCGGTGGATAGTAATTGATCCTGACAAGGTGTGTGAAATCGCTGTAGAGAGCGGGATAGACCTGAGGCTGAAGGATGTATTCGAGCACGGAGAGCTTCGACTCTTCTTTTGTCTTGAACGACCCCGGGTCGTCGAGCACCTCGCCATCCCGATTACCGAGTATGTTGGTCGAATACCACCCGTGCAGTCCCAGCAGTCTCGCCTTCAGTCCTGGCGCAACGATCGTCTTCATCAACGTTTGCCCGGTTTTGAAGTCTTTCCCGCAGATTGGCAGTCCCTCTCTTTCAGCCAACTCGACCAGGGCCGGAATATCGACTGTCAGATTGGGCGCCCCATTGGCAAACCCTACCCCTGATTTGAGCGCGGCGTAAGCGTAGATCATCGAAGGCGCAATCGCCTTATGATTTTCGCGCATCGCATTCTCAAATGCGGATAGCGTTTTGTGAACCTGTTGAGGTTTGATGTAGACCTCGGTTGAAGCGCACCAGATCATTACCATCCGAGTGCACCGGTTCTTCTTCTTGAACTCGGCGATATCGTCCATCAATTGCTCGGCAAGCCCCATCTTCGTCTTGCCCTTTTTGATGTGTGTTCCGCTCAGCCGTTTAACAAAACCCTGATCGAAGACGGCAGGCATCGGCTTGACCCTGGCAAGCTGCTGTTTGAGTTGAACGAGCAACCCTTTTTCAAGCACGCCCGCGTGCATCGCGGCTTCGTAGCAGTTCTCCTCAAATATGTCCCAGGCGCCAAAGACCAGATCATTGATATCAGCGAGCGGAACAAAGTCCTTGATAAGTGGTGAACGACCATCGGTGCGTTTGCCGAGACGGATGGTGCCCATCTGCGTGAGACTGCCGATCGGTTGGGCCAAGCCTTTGCGAATGGCTTCGACACCTGCGATGAAAGTGGTTGTGACTGCGCCCATTCCGACCAGCAGAACACCAAGTTTACCTTTTGGTTCGGCTACCGGCGCGCCTTTCTCGAGCATATGACGATCTCCTCTACTCTGATCTTCTTTGAGAATAACTGGTGCTAACGGATTTTGTGGTTATCAAAATGAAAGAGAGAACGCGAAATAAGCGAAACACGCCAAA
>JAKEHZ010000214.1 GCA_022614735.1 Acidobacteriota bacterium
AACCCTTCGTGGACAATTATGGCGCTTTCGCATCGTATGGCGGGCAATCTGGTGAAGACGCTTTGAGAAAACGGAACAGATTCAACACAAAGGGTCAAAGGGTCAAAGGGTCAAAGAAGAAAAAAATCAAGCATTTCTCCTCCTTTGACCCTTTGACCCTTTGACCCTTTGTGTTGAATCTGTTCCGTTTTCTCTCTTTATTCTCTTACCTTACTTCAAAGGTAACGACATTGCTCGAGACACCGTTGCGCGTCACGACCAGGTTATGATTGCCCGATGAGATGCCGGCGGGGAACTCCACATTCAACTGATTCAGACCAACAAAAAGCGGCGCGCGACCGGCATAATGGACCGTCACGGGTTGGCCATCAATTCTGACCTGCACGCTTGCGTTCACATTGCCGTCAATATCGGTCGCATCTTCACCTAACCCGCTCCCGTAAATTGCGATGATGTTTGGCTGTCCATCATTGCGCGTGGCATTGAAAGGCGCACCGGAAGAAGTGAAGGCATCGATCGCGGCTGCGGCACCGTTGCCGCTCTGGTCCAGGGTGAAGAGCGAAGGCGCAGTCGGGGCTATGATCATTGCTCCGATCTGGGGGCGCGCTTGACCGGCTGTGACGTACAGCGTTGCCGGTCCGGGTGCGGTGCCGGCCGGTATTTGAAAGTTGATTTGTGTTGGCGATACATAGTACAGCGGGGCCAGACGAAGACTACCAATGCTGTCCTGCACCTGAACGATCGTGCCGGCAAGAGAGGTCGGTAATAGGGCTGAATCAGCGGCCTGGATAGCTGATGAGAGATTTGTTCCAAAAGCTGCGACGATGGTCTTGCTTGCAATGGCTGACACTTTGTAACTTGCGGCCGAGACGGTTTTTGGCCCGACAATCGCTGTCGTTGCGTCAATGATGAACAAACCGCCATCCATGTCGCCTAACAAAACGCGGTCCAGACCTAGAAATGGATAGACTCCCCAACAGCCCGCGAAACCTGATACCTCACCTGCGAAAGTATCATAGGAGCCGGCAAGCCTGGGTTGTGTTGGATCGGTGATGTCAACAACAACCAGGCCGGCCTGATACCACGAGATGAAGAGTAGATTGCCAACGATGTAAGGATTGTGCGCGGTGTATGCAGTGATTCCGAGCGACTGCGAGGTTATCGAAGAGAGAAGTCTGGGATTAGCCGGATCAGATATATCGAATAATCGTACATCGCCATCGAGTGTCTCGCGCGCGCTTGCGAGCAGCCTGCCGTCGCTGCTTACCCAGCTGCTGTGCGAATTGTTGCCGGAATCAACCGCACCCAGCAGTCTCGGTTCTTCCGTGAGAATATTTCGAACATCGTAAATGTCTGTTTTGCCACCCCAGCCGGACGAGTAAAGTCGCCCGTTGATGACGACAATGGCATGAATAAAACGAGGATCGGTTGTCACTATCTCGCGCACAAAGAGAGGGTCTCTCGGGTTCCTCACATTGAAGGCTCTCACGCGATTGGTGCGCGAGTCCGCTTCATACAAGATGCCATCAGCGACGAAAATTTCATGAACAAATGGATAGCCGTTCCTATCGGTCGTGAGCTGGCTGAGCAGAGTCGGGTTGGCCGGATCGCGGACATCGACTATGTGCACACCCCCATTATTTTCACTGGAAAAATAACCAATACTATCGATGACTATGACATCCTGAAAACGCCCTCCGCTGGGCGGATTGTAATAGCCGGCCATTTGCGGTGCGGCTGGATTTGAGATATCAATTATCGTTACGCCCAGGCCGCTAAAAGAACCCAGATAAGCGTAATTGCCTTCGCCCCAGACGTCACCGTAGCGATTGGTGCCAGGGAAGGGATCGAGCTGACCCAGGAGTTTCAAATTGACTTGAGCAAATGCATCGACGAAAAAAAACTGCGCAAGCAGGAGAGAGAAAATAATCGCTTGCGCACATGAGGCAAATCGGTACTGCACGTGAAGACCTCACTTTTTGATTTGTCTGATTGTATTTCGAATAAACCCCTGTTTCGGCGGCTCAAAAGGCTCGTTGTTCTCCTCGGCTTTTGTGCGTGCTTTAGCCTCTGCGCCGATTGCCGCAAAAAACTGTCCGATCATCATCTTAGACGTAGACTGGACCATTCGCTGGCCTACGCTCGCGAGAGTGCCGCCGACGCTAACGTCACCCAGATAGTTCACGACCGTTTCTTCGCCCTGTTCGATCAGATCTAGTGTGCCTTCGCCTCTGACAAAACCGGCGGAGCCCTTTCCGTCAACAATCATCTTATAATGCTCGGGCTCTCGCATCTCATCAAGCCTAATCGTGCCATTGAAGATACCTTTGATCGAGCCGACACCTGCTTTCAAAATCATCTTGTACGATCCGTCTTCACCCTCTTCAAGCGATTCGCAACCTGGCACGCAGCGGCGCAGCACATCGGGGCTGGTCATCAATTGCCAGACGGAAGTTCGAGGTCCGTCAATTGTATAATTTCCTTCGACTTTCATGAGAACCCTTCAAGAAAATAGGAGGCCGAAAGTAGCTAACATTTTTAACACAAAGGGTCAAAGGGACAAAAGTTCAAGGGGGATAAATGCTTGATTATTTTCTTCTTTGAACCTTTGTCCCTTTGACCCTTTGTATTAAAAATGTTAGCTGGAATTCGTATTCTATCATTCAGGTTGCAGACGGACATAACTTAAGATGCGTGCCAGATATGAGTAGCGTGGATAGAGCATCCTCTTCTCTTCCGGATTTAATTCAGCGACTAAAGCTCTCAATAGCTCTGCCCCGGCGATGAGGGTTTTTGGAGGATATGCCTGTTTCACCGCTTCGCGGCTTCTTCTAATCTCATTGCGCAAGTTCTCGTCACTGATCTTAGAAAGATCAGGGTTGAGCAGGGATTCCGGGTCTGTCACTGCGCGTTTATAAAATGTGTCAATGTCGTCCATCGTGATTGGTATGTATGATCGCTGGTCCTCCGGATGTAGGAGGGTCACCATTGCCCAGACTATCCCACCTGTGAGGTAGACCTTTCGACGTGTAAGTATCCCGGGCTTTCTGGATGCCTCAGCTCTGATTTGACTTCTGAAAGAGCTACTCAGAGCTTCAGCACGCTTAGCATAGGTTTTGTAATCCGCATTTTCTCCCGCCGCTTTATTCACCTCAGAAACGAATGTAACTGTTCCCTTAGGCACACTCCAGGTAGCATAATCGTAATCGGGTCTGCCTGAAACGGTCTGTCTGAGCTGCTGGTATCCGCCCTTCGTTGTGGTGTTACCTATGTCGATCAAAGAAGATATGCCTCTATTCTCGTACCATCTGTCACCGGATTTATATCGGCGAGGAATGATACCGGCGATGCTCAGCTGTATTTCTGCCTCGTGGTTAAGGAAACTCATCGTTTTTCCCGTCCTGTCGCGCACCTCTTTTATCAGATCGTCGGGGTTTTGAGGAGCGAGGTCGGAGAGGCTGATAATGTAAATCTGGTTCACTGGGATCTGGTAATCCTTTTGCAGCTTTTCTGAAAGGCTCTGCACAGTTTGTGCCGCGTCACGGGTATATTCAGAGGTGAGCTTTCCGTCACCGGGATAAGGTACAGAAAGTGTGGCGGAATTTGAGTAAAGGATCTTGACATTATATCCCTCTTCAGCATTCGAGATGCGCAAGGCGATCACGCGAACCACCCTGGGAGCAATCTCGATACCTCCGTGTAGCTCACGTGTATCAATTCTTCCAGTACTCGTGGTCTGACCGATAGCTGTTAAACTGCAGGCCAATAACAACAAGATATTAGATAATAGATTCCATCGCAGCTTCTTTCCCAGCAAGCAGGCAGAGGTATAACTAGTAATTGTATCATGCATGGCATATGCTCCTTATTCCATAGGTAGTAGCCCGACTATGAACCCTCCCGCAATTTCTCCATCAACTTGAGAAGCACATAAATAAATGTGGTCAAAACGAGTAATGACAAAACCGCAAGACTCGAGAGTAACCATCTCGTGTTGGATTGTTGGCTCGTGGAAGATTCCAGGACATTTTGCTGAGCCTGAGCAGTTACGGAGGCTATTGCAGTTGGGGTAGGTTTGGTCATAGCTGCCGTAACTTTTGTCGGGGCTGGAGACTGCGCAGTTATCGGAGCAGTTTTAGAGCTTTGGAGGCCTGGTTTGAGAGATGATCTGGCAGCAGAAACTGGGCGTGTCGCGGATCTATTGCTTTTCTTTCGGGCTTCTCCTTCATCTGTTTCACCGGGAAAGACATCTTCTGGTCCGTAGTTAGACAAGGATTTCTTCTTTTCAGGAGAGAGACCCTGTTGATTCTGAGCTTGAATTCGATTTTGAGAATCTTGAATAAGCGCGCTTTTCGATAGGCTAGATGCTGTGAGGCTACAAACAAATATTATGACGGGTAGCAAGAATACTGAAATGAGTGAAGCAGCGATTTTTACAGGGCAGTCCTTCATAACAGTTTCCAATATCAGTGCCGCTCGCGACACTGATCATGATTAATAAAGACGGATCATTGTGATAACCAGCATAATGAAAGCCAGGAACAGAGCTGTGGCGATTGCCGCGTAGAGCGCAATGGAGACCATATTTTTCTTCGCAACCGTGACTGTCTGATCTAGAGACTTGGTGGTATTGGTTGGATCTATCTCTTCACTCTCACCGGCACTCTGATCAGTGAATTGGTTTATCACCAATGCAGGGTCAAATAATTCCGTCTGCGGTTGGATCAATTCATGTGTGACTTTCTTCTCGATCTCATCTGCTTTCCGCTCAGCCTGGACCCTCAGCTCGATCTCTTTCCGAGCTGTCTCTTCAGCGAGTCGCCGGCGTTCTTCAGCATCGCGGGTTCTGGCTTGCGCTTCGGCCAAGGCAGCATCGAGCCTGGCCGTGATCGTTTTGACTCCATCCATTGCGAGGTCTTCGAGATCGATATTGCAAAATGGGCAACTAGGACGCGCGGTCGCGAGATTGCTCTGGAGAGGCTGGCAAAAATGAATCTTTGGGGTAGAGCTCGGAAATTGATGGCATCCCGGACAGGCCGGCTGCGGCATCCCCCAAGATAAAACGGTGTGATGCTTCCGCAAGGTCTGATCGTCAAAATCCAGCATTGTTATTGCGCAGTGATCGCAAGCATAGAGTCGCGCATTGAGAGAACTGAGACAGAAAGGACATTCTTTGACCGAGACATCTGTATGCCCGGTTTCCCAGGAGATAAATGTCTGGCAGTTACAACAATAGATCCACAAGCCGGCGCTGGGGAAGTTGTTGCAGAGGACGTGTTCCTCCGCGCCCTCTTTGCATACAACGATCCTACTGGTGCGCGACATCGGGAAGTTCGCACGATGCGAAAGACAATGGATTTTGACGATGTCTGCGAGCATCGGGGCACTTGGTAAAGGATTAAAGAAAATGTTTTAACCGTCAAGACGCCAAGCCCGCCAAGAAATTCTGCGACAACTTGGCGTCCTTGGCGTCTTGACGGTGAAACTCTATTAATTATGCTCTACTCGCTGCTGTTTGAACAGCGCGTTTGGCGTAAACTCGGGCCAGGTGCCTGCGGTAATCGCCCGAAGCATGAATGTCTTCCATCGCATCGGAGGCATCAGCGTCAGCCTTTGCAGTAGCTGCGCTCACTGTCCCTTCATCGAGAGCCTTCCCGCGCAATGCGTCTTCAACTGATTTCGCGCGGAATGCCTTCGGCGCAAGCCCGGTGACACCTATACTCACGTCCTCACATTGGCCGTTGTTGATCTTGAGCTGAGCCGCAACACCAACCACAGCATAACCGGAGGCCGATTGCGGGACCTTCAGGTAAACGGCAGCGTTCGGTTGCGCCGGTTTGGGCACTCGAATCTCAGTGACGATCTCATGAGGTTGGACGGCGCTGGTCATGATATCAACGAAAAAATCTGCAGCTTTGATGACGCGCTCGCCTTTGCCGCTGCGCACAACGATCTCTGCATTGAGAGCAAGCATTGCCGCAGGCCAATCCGCCGCCGGATCCGCATGCGTCAGGCTGCCGCCCAGCGTTCCGCGGTTGCGAACCTGTTGATCGCCGATCTGCGCTGCCGTTTCACCAAGCAGAGGACAATGCTGCTTCAACTCGGCTGAATTGGCGATCTCGGAGTGTGTTGCGTTTGCGCCGATGCGAATAGTGTTACCGTCGATCTTGATTTGCTTGAGCTCCTTGATGCGTCCGATGTCCAAAACCACGGCGGGCGCGGCAAGGCGAAGTTTCAACGCGGGGATGAGGCTGTGACCGCCGGAAAGGATTTTGCAATCGTCGCCGTGTTTTTCAAGCAGCTTCACTGCTTCATCGATTGAAGTCGGTGCAAAGTATTCGAAATTATTTGGAATCATGGCTCTCCTCATCAGAGACTGGGCGAGAGGGGGACAGGGAGACGGGGCGAAAGATACTCAATCTCCCCGTCTCCCAATCTCCCCGTCTCCCCGTCTCAATTATTCATCGCTCTCCAAAGCTTCTCCGGTCGCAGCGGCAGATCGATATGCTGCACTCCGAACGGCCCAAGGGCGTCGATTACCGCGTTTGCGATAGCGGGTGTTGAACCAATAGTACCCGCTTCCCCGACGCCTTTTACGCCCAGGGGGTTAACGTCGGTCGGCGTCTCGGTATGGTCACATTCGTAACGCGGCAACTGATGCGCCTTGGGAACGGCATAATCCATCAACTCGCCCGTTAGCAACTGGCCGTTTTCGTCATACACGACTTCTTCGTAGAGGGCCTGCGCCAGTCCTTGCGCAATGCCGCCGTGAACCTGGCCAGCGACGAGTAGCGGATTGATCTGCTTGCCGCAATCGTCCACTGCGACATAACGAAGGATCTTTACATCACCCGTATCCTTGTCCAGTTCAACAACACAAATATGTGTGCCGAACGGGAAGGTGAAGTTCTTGGGCTCGAAGAAATGTGTCGCGACCAGGCCTGGCTCGAAATCGGTCGGGATGTTATGCGCGACGTGTGCCGATAACGCGACTTCCTGAAGAGTCACGGCCTTGTCAGTCGGGCTGCCGACGAATTTGCCGTTTTCAAAAGTGATGCCCTCTTCGTCAGCTCCGATCATGTGAGCCGCCAGCTTCCTGGCTTTCGCGACTACTTTCTCCGTTGCCATGGCTATCGCTGTGCCGCCAATTGCGATGCCGCGGCTTCCGAAGGTGCCGATGCCGTATTGCACTATCGATGTGTCGCCGTGGATGACCAGGACATCGTTAAGGTCCACACCAAGCATGTCTGCGACGATCTGCGCAAACGATGTCTCTTCGCCCTGGCCGTGTGGAGAGATGCCCGTCAGGACAGTCACCTTGCCAGTGGGCTCGACTCGCACAGTCGCGCTCTCCCATCCGCCGGCAGGAGTTGCGGCTGATGGCCCGATGGCACAAATCTCGACATAGGTCGATACTCCGATTCCCATCAGGCGGCCCTGTGCGCGCGCGGCTTTCTGCTCTTCGCGCAGCTTTTTGTAATCGACGATCTCGAGCGCCTTATTGAGGGCTTTATCATAATCGCCGCTGTCGTAGAAAAGACCTGTCGCGGTGCCAAAAGGAAATTCACTCGGCTGCGGAAAATTCTTTCGGCGCAGTTCGACGGGATCCATCTTCAACTCCTGCGCGATGCGATCCATGATGCGTTCGATCAGATAGGTCGCTTCGGGACGTCCCGCGCCGCGATAAGCATCGGTGGACATCTTGTTTGTGAATACCCCGGTACAGGTCATCGAGATCGCTGGAATCTTGTAAGCACCCGAAAGCATCAATCCGGTGAGCGTCGGAATAGCGGGCGTGAGCAATTGATGATATGCGCCTACGTCAGCCGTCACATTGTATTTGAGACCGAGAAGCGTGCCATCGTTTTTAACGGCAACATCGACAGTCCCGACCTGCGCGCGTCCGTGGATCGTGGCGGCCATGTTTTCGCGCCGCGTTTCGATCCATTTTACCGGCTTGTGCAGTTGCATCGAGATCCAGCCCAGCAATGCTTCTTCGGCATAGACATTGAGTTTGCTGCCGAAACCACCGCCGACTTCGGGGGCGACGACGCGCAGTTTGTTCTCAGGTATGCCGAGCATGATCGCCACCTGTGTGCGCATGAGGTGGGGGATCTGTGTGGAGGACCACAGGTTCATCTGCTGTTCGCCGGGGAAATACTGTGCCAGCACCCCGCGTGTCTCCAGTGCGATTGGAGCAAGTCGCGGATGATTCAGCCGCTGCGAGACGATCTTATCGGCCTGCTTGAAGGCGGCTTCGAGATCGCCCGTTCCCGCGCTGTGAACAAAAGCGACGTTGGTTCCGAACTCTTCATGAATGACGGGGCAATCCGGTTTCGCGGCTCTTTCAGGATCGGTCACGACATCGAGCGGATCGTAATCGACCTCAATCAGATCGACCGCATCCCGGGCTTTATACTTGTCGGTTGCGACAACGGCAGCCACAGGCTGACCTACAAAGATGACTTTCCCCTGCGCGAGCACGGGATATTTCGGGACTTTCAACTCGGGCAGCGCAGCGGCGCATGGGACGTATCCCACCTTGCCTTCGACATCATTGCCAGTGTAGACAGCCATTACGCCGGGCGCTTGCTTTGCGCCTTCGACATTTATTGAATTGATTTTTGCGTGGGCGTATGGACTGCGAAGGATGGCTACGTGCAGCGTATCGGCTAGTTTGATGTCATCAACGTAATGTCCGAGTCCCTGAATCAGACGCGGATCTTCGGTTCGCTTAACTTTCTGACCAATATATTTTGCCAGAAAAGACATGTCTCGTGCTCCTTTCCTTAGTCAGCCTTTGCGGACTGCGTTTTGAGTTTATTCGCTGCGTACTGGACAGAATCAACAATGTGCTGATATCCGGTACAGCGACAGAGATTGCCTTCCAATCCATGCCGAATCTGCTCTTCGGTCGGCTGGGGATTTTCCTGGAGCAAACCACAAACCGCCATAATCATCCCCGTTGTACAGAAGCCGCATTGCAAGCCGTGGCATTCCCAGAAGCCTTCCTGCACTGGATGGAACTGGCCATTCTTAGCCAAGCCCTCGATAGTTGTTATTTCCGTCCCATCTGCCTGGACTGCGAGGATGGTGCAGGATTTGACTGGTTTGCCATCCAGAAACACGGTACAGGCGCCGCAGATCGATGTTTCGCAGCCGATGTGTGTGCCTGTTAGTCCTACCAGATCACGAATGAAGTGAACCAGCAGCAGGCGCGGTTCTACATCGGCCTCGTGTTTTATGCCGTTGATGGAAAGAGATATGTTCACGCGCAGCCTCCTAAGTTGAGTTTGGAGCGAGAGAAATAGTCGAAAACCTTTGAAACGATGATGGTCAAAGATGAATGACCGCTACGAAGCGCGGCAATGTTACACTCAGCAGGATTCAAATTTCAACGGGCTTTTTACTGCAAGTCAAAAAATAGACAGGATTTACGAGCGGGAAGAGAGACTACGAGGCAACAAGAATTAGCGAAAATAACGAAACAAACGAAAAAAGGGTCATTTTTCGGCAAGTTTCATCGTCCGGCTAGGAGTATCAACACGAAGGGTCAAAGGGTCAAAGGGTCAAAGAAGAAATAAATCAAGCATATGTCCGCCTTTGACCCTTTGACCCTTTGACCCTTCGTGTTGATACTCCTAGCTTACTTGGTTTCCCCAATAAAAAAGGCAAGGCTGATGATGGCCTTGCCTAAACGCGTCCAATGAAAGGAGGAACTATGAGTTAGGTGGTTTAGTTGTTGACGAAGACTCGCCTTCCTTGCGACGCAATGTCGGTTTCTCTGCCGGAGCCTTTTGTTCCTGCTCTGTGCCCTGTCCAGCGCTGGCGTCTGTGCCTTCGGGCGGAGCCGGTTGTCGACGCTTGAGGGTCGGCCGTTTTGAATCGGCTTCCGCAGTGGTCACTCCGCCGCGTCCGCCGGTTGCACGAGCGTTGGTCATTGAGATCAGACGGCCTTTGACTTGCTGGAACTCAGAGGTGTTGATCGTGTATTCGTTGCGATCCGGGAAGCGGGCAATCAACGCATTGACTTTATCGATGCGGTCGCCAACCATCGGATGCGTGGCAAAGATCCGGACTATCGTTCCCGGCTTTTTCTTTTCTTGCGCTTGCAACTTCTCAAAGAAGCTTGCCATCGAGCGGGGATCGTAACCAGTCGCCCACAGATACTGCGCTCCCAGCGTATCCGCTTCATACTCAGCGCTCCGTGAGAACTTCAGGAAGCCCATGGGTATCGCAATACTGGCGATCTGCTGTACCGCAAAGCCGCCCCATCCGCCGAGAAAAATTAGAGGCAGCGAACCCCAATTCACAATCTGTCCCTTTGATGCTTGCTCAACTCCATGGCGTGCCGCGACGTGTGCTATCTCGTGCGCCATCGGACCGGCCAGCTCCGCCTCATTATCGGCGGCCAGAACCAATCCCTTGTTCACGTAGAAGAATCCACCGGGCAAAGCGAACGCGTTGATCTCGTCACTGTCGATCACCTTGATTGTAAAGGGGACCTTTGCATCGGAATGGAGAACCAGGTTCTGGCCTACCTTGTTGATGTAATCAACGATAAGAGGGTCTTCAACGAGCTTCGCCGAACGATCAACTTCCTGGGCGAATTGGCGGCCAATCGCCACTTCCTTGTCATAAGAATAGAAATTGATTTGGAGCTTGTTGATATCGCGTTTGCCGATCAGTTCGGGGTTTTCATTCTCGGCTAACTGTGTATTTTTTGAAGAATTGTTTTGTGATGTGTTCTTTTGTTTCGTGGAACTACTCTGAGCGATAGCTGGCGTAGCGATCAACAAAAGACTGAACGCGAGCCAGAGATAACGATGGGCGGATGATGATCTCATTGCTCAATCTCCTTACCAAAAGCCTTCATTGCCAGGTACTGGTAGGTTGGAGCTTGATGCGCCTGCACAAGCATTCCTACCTATCACTTCCGTAATTATGAATCAATACCGAAGCGATGATAGCAGTATTCAATATTCAATGAACCACCTAACGAGAACCAGTAGAGAAACTCCGTGAATCAGGTCTTTATTATTTTGCTTCCATTTTGCATCCTTGGGATTTTTTGTCCAAACATGCTTGTCCAATCATATGTAACCGATTCACTCTCGGACAACAGCATTATACTCGTAGATTCGAAATAATGCTTCATGTTTCTAATTAATCTTTCCTGATGCTTGCACTGGGCAAATTATTGCGGTTCAATGGCTAAGAGTAAAGATCCAGGATGAAAAATAACTCAGAATCAACAGATCTGCCTCCGTCTCTGGTTTAAGTATTGAAGAAGGGTGAGGCTGGATTATAATCAAGGCAATCGTCAACTCGGCGGCCCCTCCGTTGGCAAAGTACTTTGCAGAGTCGCATCAAGCCAGGAAACTCGTGGTTAGTCTTATGGAGAAGAAAGGAGAAGATCGATGAAGCACAACCGTTTATTTACACTACTACTTGCTTTAACCTTGCCCCCGCTGACAATTGGCGCGCCTGCGCCGGGCGCAGAATGGCCGCAATGGCGCGGGCCGGAACGCAATGGCCTTTCACCTGATAAAGGCCTGATCAAACAGTGGCCTTCAGCAGGGCCCCCGCAAGCCTGGTCTATCTCGAATCTCGGCGAGGGCTATGGTTCTCTTGCCGTCGTAGGTGAACGGATATATGTGCAGGGAACGACAGGGGCAGCGAGCGCTGTTTTCTGCCTGAATCGTGCAGACGGTAAGGCAATATGGTCAGCATCATTGGGGCCAATGGTGAGGGAGGGGCGCGGAAATGGACCGCGGTCCACCCCGACGGTTGATGAAGACCGCGTCTATGCCCTGACCGAAAACGGCGATCTGGCCTGCCTGCGTGCTCGCGACGGGTCTCGCATCTGGAGCAAGAACATCCTGAGAGAGTTTGGCGGAGATAATCCGGGTTGGTTGATCAGCGAATCTCCGCTGGTCGACGGCAATCGCCTGGTTGTCACTCCAGGCGGCAGGGGTGCGGGAATCGTCGCGCTCGACAAGATGACGGGCAACATGATCTGGACGACGAAGGATCTGAGCGATCAGGCGGCCTATTCATCGTGTATCGCGGCAGACATCGGGGGCGTGCGAACGATTATGAACTTCACGTCCCGTTCCGCGGTCGGCGTGCGCGCAAGCGATGGTAAGCTCATGTGGCGTTATGACAAAGCGGCAAACGGAACCGCAAATTGCACAACCCCTGTCTTCGCCGACAACAAAGTCTTTTTTTCTTCGGGCTACGGGACGGGTGGGGGACTGCTCGGCCTGAGCGCGCAGAACGGTGAGGTGAAGGCGCAGGAGATTTATTTTACCAAGGATATGCAGAACCATCACGGTGGTGTCGTGCTGGTGAATGGTTATCTCTATGGATTCTCGAACTCGGGTCTCACCTGCCTGGAATTTGCGACCGGTAAGAAGATGTGGAGCAATCGGAGCGTTGGTAAAGGGTCACTGACCTACGCTGACGGGATGCTCTATTTGCTTGGGGAGAAACAAGAGGTTGGCCTGGCCGTGGCGACGCCAGACGGCTACGCCGAGAAAGGACGTTTCAGCATTCAGGATTTCGGGCGCGATAGCTGGGCTCATCCGGTAGTGGTCGGTGGCAAACTCTATATTCGCAATCAAGGCACGTTGACGTGCTATGAGGTGAAAGCACGTTTCATCCCGTAGCGATATGATTGCGGACTACGGATTGCGGATTGCGGATTGCGGATTTGAAGAGACGATTTCCGCAATCCGCAATCCCTAATCTGCCCTTACCTGGCCGCAATTGCCTGCATCTCAAAATGCGCGCCGCGCAGCAATGGCCCCGACCCGATGAATGCTCGCGCCGGGAAGTCTTTGCCGAAATAAGTCCGATACACACCGTTGAATTTATCGTAAAGCGTGAGATCGGGACAGTAGATGGTGACCGTCACAATATTATCCATTGTCATCCCGGCTTGGGTGAGCGTTGCTTTGAAGCCATCGAGCATGAGACGAATCTCCTGCTCGAGATCCTGTGGAATCTGGTTGGTTTTCGGATCGGTGCCAAGACGTCCGGCAAGGTAAAGCGTATTGCCAGCCAGCACGCCATCACTAAATGGTAGCTGAGGGTTTTTGGTTGGCAGGTTGATGTAACGGCGTGTTGGACCCTGGCTATATGTCACTGCACCGCCAATGATCAATCCGATCAGCATACCGATTAAGATCAAACGAATGCTTTTCATTTCGCTTCTCTCCCAGAGGTTTAAGTGAATGGTTGATTTTTTGGTGTGAGTAAATCGCGCTGAAATTTCAGCGCGAAACTCATCATATCTTTCGCCTTGCAAGAAGACAATGTGCTTCGACATTCTTGAAGGGCTACATTATGCTATGCGCTAGATCACCGGTCTTATTGCGGATTGCGGATTGCGGATTGCGGATTGCGGATTTGAAGAGATGATTTCCGCAATCAATCCGCAATCCGCAATCCGCAATCCATTTTCATGGTGTTAACGGCTTATCCAAATCAATTTCCTGCAACCCATCACTGTTTTCAAGCACGAAAGCATTTACCGGCAGATCCGGATTAATTTCAAACCGCTCT
>JAKEHZ010000215.1 GCA_022614735.1 Acidobacteriota bacterium
AGAGCGGTTTGAAATTAATCCGGATCTGCCGGTAAATGCTTTCGTGCTTGAAAACAGTGATGGGTTGCAGGAAATTGATTTGGATAAGCCGTTAACACCATAAAACTACAGTCTGCAAATCAAGATGGATAGCCTCGTCATCTCGAACATTCGCCAACGCCCGATGCGCACGTTGATCAGCGTGATCGGAGTCGCCCTGGGTGTGATTCTGGTCGCGCTTAATACGGGGTTGGTGGAAGGGATATTGAATGATCGTCTGCGCCGTGAGCAGGGCCTTGGCGCAGAGATTGAATTTTCGCGCAAATCCGGTGGTGTCTTATCACCACAGTCAATTATGTCGGTCGATACGCGTTATTCCGATCGATTGAAACAGATCCCGGGCGTCGCGATCGTAACCCCTGTAGGGCGGCACGTGCAGAGCGGCAACAGCGGCCTCGGCTTTGAAGTTGTTGAAGGCATCGATTTCAATACCTATTCGACAATCAGCGGCATTCAAATCGTCGAAGGCCGTATCTTCCAGACTGAAGATGAAGTGATCATCGACCGATTCAAGGCTCAGCAGAATAGGTTGAAGGTTGGCAGCTCCATTCAAGTCTTTGGGAAGAATCTCAAGGTCGCAGGCATCTACGCGCCTGAGGCCGGTTCGCGCACCAAGATTTCGCTCGGCGCGCTGCAAAACTATCTTGCCGCGCCGAACAAATGCACCTCCCTCATGATCAAAGTTGACGATCCGAGCAAACAGGAGGAGGTGCAAAAACGGATTGACGCAGCGCTGCCGGGTAATGTCGTCGTCCTGCGCCGCGATCTTTCGTTTGGGAGTGTAGGCAGCGTTCCGGGCATTAAAGGTTTTGTGAGAGCCGTTCTGGCACTGTCGATTGTCGTCAGTTCATTGGTGATTCTCCTGGCGATGTATACGACGATCACCGAACGGACGCGCGAGATTGGGATTTTGAAATCCCTCGGAGCGTCGAAGCGTTACATCATCGCGGTAATCGAAAAAGAAGCGATTACGATCAGTTTTATCGGAGTTCTCGTCGGATTGATCGTGGCTTTTATCGCGGGCTGGGGCATCGAAAAAAACACAACACTGCAAATCGAGTTTCACTGGTCCTGGATTTTGACTGCCGGCTTGATCGGTCTCGGAGCAGGTGTCATAGGCGCCATCTATCCTGCGATTCGCGCAGCCAATCAAGATCCAGTCAAAGCGCTCGCCTATGAATAATCTCAAATCTCAATTCTCAAATCGAAGATCCAAGCAATGAGCGCAATTTTGCAAACCGAAAATCTGGTCATGACTTACCGCGTCGGCAAAGTAGATGTGCAGGCGCTGCGTGGAGTCAATATGTCGATTGCTCCGGGCGAGTTCGTCTCAATTATGGGTCCGTCCGGATGTGGGAAATCCACCTTGCTGCATATTCTCGGCGGGCTGCTCAAACCGACAAGAGGAACCGTGATCGTTGATGGTGAAGACCTGGCGGCAATGACAGATGCCGCGCGGACCGATCTGCGCCGTCGCAAGATCGGATTCGTTTTTCAGCGCTTCAACCTCTTCCCGACACTGACGGCAGAAGGAAATCTTCGTCTGGCCGAGCATATTCACGGCAATGGGAAACGGACATCAAATGACAAAACCCGTCATGAGGTCTTGAAGTTATTGCGATTGGAAAATAAAATGAGCCATAAACCCCTCGAGCTATCAGGGGGTGAACAACAGAGAGTCGCAATTGCACGAGCCATCATAAATCGTCCGGCGATCATCCTGGCCGATGAGCCCACGGGCAATCTCGATTCAGAGAATTCAGAAATCGTCCTCAATATGTTGCAGCAACTCAATCGCGAGTTAAAACAAACTATTGTGATAATCACGCATAACCCGGAGGCGGCAGCAGTTGCAGCACGGATAATTGAGATGCGTGACGGGGTGATCGTAAAAGATCATTGAAACCACCAGTGACAGTTGAACCGTACAGGATCACGAGGGGGGAATGAAGCTGGATGAAATTTTTCTTAATCGCTATTAAAAATATCCTCCTCTGGTCGCATGAGCGCGGTTCGTGGCAATATGACGTGCTCTGCCTGTTGATTGTAGCTACGATCTTTTTAGTGCCAAGCCGTTATTTTGGTGATCGTGACCGTTTACCTGCAGTGCAGGCAAATGGAACAGGACAAATTGCATCAAAGGCTGCTTGGACAATCCAAATCGAGGAAGGCGAATTACAGGCCTACTTGCGAAATAGAAACAAGGCTGAGTTAATGAACTCACCGCAAGAAGCCATCGTTCTATTCCTTCAGGACCATCTCAGGCGAGACGTGACCGAGGTAAATTATAAAAGGTTCACGAACTCAGAGGGGCGCGTCGTCTATGACGCATGGTTCAAGTGATTAAGTTTTGATCTTTATTAGGCGGTTGTAACCGAAAGCCATACAGATACGGAGAAGGCAGTAATGAGAAAATTTTTGGTGATTCTGGCAATCGCGGGGATGTTGATTCTTCTCAGCGGAGCGGATCGCAGCGCGGATGCCAACACAAAGCCCCAACTATTGACCGGTATTCTCAACAAGATGGAAAAAGCCAATCAGGAAATGAAAAGCCTGAAGGCTGAAATGATCCAGCAAAAGACCAACGCTCAGATAGGGATTACAGACACCGAGTACGGTGTAATGCTCTACAAGCCCGCGGAGGGTAAAACCAAGGGCAAGTTCCGCATTGATTACACCAAGCCGACAAACAACGTGGTATCAGTCATCGGTGAGAGCTTCACTTTCTATCAACCTCGACTAAATCAGGCCCTGAAGAGCACTCTCGCCAAAGCATCGAAAGGCCGGACAGGCGGTTATGCTCAACTAGTCGGGATCGATGGCTCGGTCAAGAGTCTAGCCAACAACTACAATTTCGATTTTGTCAGAGATGAAATGCTGAATGGTCAGATGACGACTGTGCTTCGTTTGACTCCTAAATCCAGCGGTCAATTTGCGAGCGTCGAGCTTTGGGTAAGCCAACAGCTAGGGCTTCCAGTGCAGCAGAAGTTCTTCGAGCGTAATGGTGACTACACCATTGTCACACTCAAGAACCTTCAGTTGAACGCAAATATCCCTGACAGCGCGTTCAATGTGAACATCCCCAGCGGCACGAAAATCGTCGACAAAATATAGGGCTACGGATTGCGGATTGCGGATTGCGTATTTAAAAGGAACTTCAAATTCTCAAATCCGCAATCCGCAATCCGCAATCATAAGCGCTTACTGATTCCCATCTCTGCCAGCGCCTCGCAAACAGGCGTGCCCCGGCCTCGTTGCATCAACACCGCCACGTCCTCCGGATCATCAATGTCGAGCGCGATACGAGGCAGATAAACGATCTTGCATTCTGCCTTTGCCTCTTCCGCCTCATTGAGATGCTTCAGGAAACTTCCCAACCCGAAATGAGATGGGAAGAGATCGGGTGGGTGACGCAAGATAGCATTCGTTCCTGTCCCATCGCGTGAAGGGACAATGACGGCGGAAGGTTGGATCTTGTCGTAATTGAGGATTATCTCGATATCTTCGGCTGTGATCAAAGGGAGATCAATCGGTAAGCGCAAGACCGATTCGGCGCCGCGCTTCTGCGCTTCTTTTGAGCCGAAATCGACCGATCTGCTCTCGGAAATCTGCTCGGCCTCGACAATCACCTCCAACCCGTAATGCTCGGCGAGCGAGATGGCCGGTGGATAGAGTGTGACAACGGCTATCCGATCTGCGTTCCGTACGCGCATGACTGCTGCGAAAGTCGTTTCAAGCATTATCCATGCCAGGCGCGTGCGCTCCGCTTGAGTCATAAGATCAGCGAGCCGTTGCTTCGCGTGTGAGAGGTCTTTGACTGGGATAAGTATGTAACGCATCAGTCGAGAACAGCGATAGCAGCCCTGGCCAGTGCTATCTTCTTATCCGTATCGCTCATCACCGTATCGGTAACAAGGACTTTCATACCCAATTGCTCAATCTCTTCCTTTGCTGTTTCGTCTCGGCGGTCGAGAATGAAGATGTCGATCAAGTCGGCGTAAAGTTTTGCCACCTGCCTGGCTGAAACTTCCATTCCCAGATCGGTCAGCATTCGATCCGTCGGTCCTTTGAGTGATGCGCCGCCGACAACCGGACTGATTGCCATTCGCGTAGCTTTCGTCTCTTTGAGCAGATCGCGAATTCCAGGAACGGCTAGAATCGGACCAATGCTGATAAGCGGATTGCTGGGACAGATGATTACAGCGTTGGCTTCCAAGATAGCTTCGGCAACGCCGGGAGCTGGTCTCGCCAGTTCGATATTCTCAAACCGTATCCCTTTGACTCTGGGCTGTGCGAGGCACCGGATCAGGTAGTCTTGAAAATGCAGCTCTCCTTCATCAGTAATGATAGTTGTTGGCGTATGGGTGTTTGTCATCGGCAGGAGGCGCGATCTGACGCCAAGAGCCGTTCTGACATTCTCCGTTATTTCGGAAAGAGTGTGCCCTTCGCGCAGCTTCTGCGTGCGAAAGATGTGCGTTGCTAAATCACAGTCGCCCAGATTGAACCATCTTTCATGGCCGCTATAGCGAAGCAGAAGCTCGAGACAGTGAAACGTATCGTCTTTAATTCCCCAGCCGGTTGCGGGATTGACAAGACCAGCCAACGTGTAGGACACGATATCCAGATCGGGAGCGATATAAAGACCGAAGAGCTCTATGTCATCTCCGGTGTTGATGATAATCGAAATATCTTCCGGCAACATCGCGCGGCTCAGCCCCTCCAGGAACTTAGAGGCGCCAACGCCGCCGGCGAGTGCTGTGATCATGGGTTTTACCCGATTGCCTAACGGATTTTGTAGTTGGGAATGATGAGAATACGAAACAAACGAAAATAACGAAACAGACGAAAAAATCAGAACTTTTCGTCTGTTTCGTTATTTTCGTTTGTTTCGTATTCTCTTTGCGAATCGCAACTCCCGTGCTTGAGAAATCAGGCCACATTCGTCTGCGAGATTGAAATATCGCCGCAGCCCGGCCAGGTTCTCTTCGTCAAGATCGTAATTGACATTGTCCCGCAAATAATCGATCAATTCGTCCTGCGGAAGATTGAGATCGAATGCGTACTCTGCCGCGATCTCTTCAATTCGCTCAATTCCTTCGTGCTTGGCAGCTATCAAATCAGTAATAAGATATGGTGAAGCTTCCAAGACATATTCATGCGCAGCCCACACAGCAAAGACGAAAGGCAAACCAGTCATTGCGCGCCATTCCTCGGCCAAGTCATAAATTCGCAAGCCAAGTTGTTCGGCCCAGGCTTCAAGTCGCATTGCCGGATCGCCGATCACCAACGCCGCATCGCTGCCCTCAAGCATGTTCTCGCATTTTAATGCCGCATCGGGAGTTCGTTCCGTGAATTGTGGCAGTGTTCCACAACGCCGCGAGAAAAGAATCTTTACCAGCGTCTGTGAAGTTCGAGAGGAAGTGTCAAGCGTAACGGTTCGCACTTCGTTCAACGGGCGGCGCGCGGCCAGAAGCACGCTGCGGACCCGTTTCTTAGAAGCTACGGCGATATCCGGGATAATCCGCAAGCCAGGGATCCGTTGATATTCGATTACTGGAATGAGAGCTACTTCACACTGTCCGGAGGCAAGCATCGCTGCGCAGCGCGATGGCGCGGCATCCCCCATAAACGTGAAACGACGCCGGAGTGAACCACGCGCAAAACTGTATACGAGCGGTGCGGAGTTGAGATAAGTTGAGGCGGCAATTAACATATTAGTTGGTATACCGACCGGTTGGACGGTTAAAGCCGACCGGCTTTAAGTCTAAATAGAAAGGCATTTTAACACGACTGGCGCGATGGTAAACGCTCGCTTTTTTAATTCACCGATGACCTGATTTTTATGGTTAAAAATAGAGCTGACAGATAGAAAAATTTGGTAGACAGCCAATAAAACTGTGATACACTTCAAATGTTCCTTCCTTAAAGTTCTAAAAAGCAAAGGAATTAAGTCATAAAATCTACGAAAGGACTGGTATCTGGTATGAAGCTTTCTTCACACGCCCTACGTGCGCTTCAAGAGTTAGATGAGACGGGGCGGGAAGCTGTTGAGCAGATCGTTCGCGCCCACATCCGCGCATGTCGACTGAACGGTTTCCAGCCCGAAAATCTCGAGAGGGTCTATCAGGAAGCGATTGAAATTATTCGTCTTGAAGGACCACCCAAGAAAGACCCGGTGATTGCGGCCAATAAGTACGAACCAACTCGCCGCTATGAGCAATATCGCAGCCCCAGGGCGCTGTAGACTTGCATTTACTGCTCTTGAGGGCTAAGCTACACAAGCTACGGTCATACCGATCAATCCCCCTTCAATCTGGCTCGTGTTTGTAACGAAAATATCGCGATAACAACAGCAAACTATTACGAAAGTGAAACAGCTCCAGAAGAGCGGTAGTAAGCACTTTAAGCTAAGACAAGAATAAAGAAAGGACAATGAGATGATCAAAAAACTGTTCTACCCCTTGGGTGCGCTCGTGATTGCATTGAGCCTTATTGGCTTGACCGCTGCACAAGGGCAAAAATCAACATTAACAGGCAACCTGATCGACAAGGCTTGCGCTACCGGTAAAGCTTCCAAAGCAGAACATCCGCAGGAAGTTGCTGGCAAACATCCGAAGAGTTGTTCCCTGATGGAAAACTGCGCTAAGAGCGGATTCGGAGTCTATGCCGATGGCAAGTTCTACGAGTTCGACGAAAAGGGCAGTACGCTGGCAAAGGCCGCACTTGAAAAGAGCACCAAAGACAGGGGGGCGACGTTCAAAGTTGTCGGCACGGTAGACGGAGGCAAGATGACAGTTGATAGTATCACCGAGGCTAATTAAACTCGGTATACTTGGTAAATTTGATTCAGGTATGAGGGGCGGGATAGATTGAACCTATCTCGCCCTTCATTGTTATTAGGAGAGAATACTCCTCTTATCTCTTCTCCGCAGCACTCATCGCCGGTACGTACATCCTCTCGGTGTACTCCTTGACCATGCGACGCGCGCTGAAAAGAGGCGCGGAAGTACGAATTGCTTCTTTGACCAGTTGAACCCATCGACGTGGGACTCCATCGCTGTCCCTCTCGAAATAAAGCGGCACTACCTCCTCTTCCAGCACGCGATAGAGAGCTTCAGCGTCGGCCATGTCACGGTCTTCATCGCTCACACCTTCCGGCACGCTCGGATCAATTGCCCATCCATTAGCCCCCTCGTAGCCCTCGTACCACCATCCATCTCGGATGCTCATATGCGGCACCCCATTGAGAGCGGCCTTCTGACCGCTTGTTCCGCTGGCTTCGAGCGGCGGGCGAGGATTGTTGAGCCAGACGTCGACGCCGCGAACCAGATATTTCGCGACGTGGATATCATAATTTTCGACAAAGGCCAGCCGTCCGCCCAGGTTGTGATCGCGCGCGATCCGATTGATCTCGGCGATCAGGTTGCGGCCCGGGGCATCTGCCGGATGCGCCTTGCCGGCGAAGATGATCTGCACTGGGCGCCAATCGTCGTGCAGGATGCGTTTCAGTCGATCGAGGCTCCGTAGGATCAACATCGCGCGCTTGTATGTCGCGAAGCGACGCGCGAAACTGATGGTCAACGCATCGGGGTTGAGCAGTGTGCCCGCAGTCAGCACCCGTATCGGACCGGAGCCTTCGCCGATCCAGTCTCGCCGCGCCCGCTCGCGCATGAAGTTAAGCAGCTTGTGTTTGAGCTGTCGATGGATATTCCACAGTTCTTCATCGGGGATATCGTAGATCCGCTCCCAGAGAGTCGGATCATCGTGATGATCCCGCCAATCGTGGCCCAGATACTTGGTATAGAGCCTGTCCATCTCCGGCGCAATCCAGGTCGGAGTGTGAACGCCGTTGTTTATCGAAGTGATCGGCACATCATCTTCAGTGAGGTCAGGCCACAACGAATGCCACATGGCACGCGAAACCCTGCCGTGCATTCGACTCACGCCGTTGCGCATTCCCGACAAACGCAGGGCGAGCGCGGTCATATTGAAATTTTTTCCGTTGTATCCATCAGAATATTCGCCCAGCGCGAGGAATTGTTCGCGATTCAGCCCCAGTAAATCCCAGTAACTGGCGAAGTGTTTTTCGACAAGTTGAAAGGGAAATGTATCGTGTCCCGCAGGCACGGGCGTGTGTGTGGTGAAGATAGTGGTGGCTCGCACCTGCTCAGCCGCTTCATCAAAACTCATCCCGCGCTGAACCAGGCCGCGGATGCGCTCAAGCATCAGAAACGCTGCATGGCCCTCATTTGCATGGAAGACCGCGGGGCGAATACCAAGCCTCTCAAGCATTCTCACACCACCGATACCAAGCACCATCTCCTGCCTGATACGTGTTTCCTGATTGCCGCCGTAGAGACGCGCCGACAGCTCGCGGTCCCAGGGTTCGTTCTCTTCGACATCGGTGTCCATCAGATAGAGCGAGACCGGCCCCAAACGAACACGCCAGACAGAGACGTAAATCACGCGTTCATCGAGGTTCAGCGCCAGCAACCCTCCTTCGCTCTCGCGTGTAATCACTCCTTCAATCGGCGCGGCGTTGTAATCGAACCGTTCGTAAACCGCTTCCTGACGTCCTTCGGAGGTGATGCGCTGTTGAAAATATCCCTGTGGATAGACAAACCCTACGCCCACCAACGGCAATCCAATGTCGCTCGCTTCTTTGCAATGATCACCCGCGAGGATGCCAAGACCGCCGGAGTAGATCGGCAGTGAAGTGTGCAACCCGAATTCAGCCGAAAAATACGCTATAGTGTGCCCGGCCAGGTGAGGATATTTTTCAGGAAACCAGGTGTCCTTCGCGGAAAGGTATTTGTCGAAGGCAAACATTACGCCATCGTAGTGACGCAAATAGGCCGGATCAGAGGCTGCAGCTTCGAGCTTTGTTGGAGCGATCTGCTGCAGAAATTTGACCGGATTGTGATGTGTCAATTCCCACAACGTCTTGTCAAGACGTTGGAAAATCCAACTCGCATCGGGATGCCAGCTCCACCACAGGTTGGAGGCCAGCTTGTTCAGACGGCCGATCCGAGCAGGCAGGGGATGATCAAGAATTTCTGTGCTCATCTCTTCTCTTTAATTTTGTTCCGATTCAATTTATGTGCTTAAGATTACCGATTCAAAAACAGGAGGTATGTATTGATAAGATGTTGTCTATGACGGCCATAGAACAGGCCAAGCCAGCCATATGCATCTGGCACTTTACTCGACAGATATGCTACCGTCAACCTCTCCTGACCGGCTTTGATATTGATCGTCGAAAAGTGCTATAAATATCGCTATTTGTTATATTTATAGGAGGTCAAGATAAGCGAAAAAATAGCGAAAGGATGGATCAATAATGAGACAATATCTAGATCTGATGAGATACGTTCTCGAACACGGAGTCAGGAGAGAGGATCGGACGGGAACCGGAACGATCTCAGTCTTCGGTTATCAAACACGTTATGATTTATCCGAGGGCTTCCCGCTCGTCACGACGAAGAAGCTACACCTGAAGTCAATAATCTATGAGCTGCTCTGGTTTCTGCGAGGCGAGACGAATGTCAAGTATCTCACCGATCACGGGGTAAACATCTGGAATGAATGGGCAGATGAGAACGGCGATCTAGGGCCTGTCTATGGTGTACAGTGGAGATCGTGGCTTGCTGTTGATGGCCGAGTAATCGATCAGATCAGCGAGGTAGTTAACCAAATAACGCACAATCCGAATTCGCGGAGATTGATCGTCAGCGCGTGGAATGTCGGTGAGCTCAGGCATATGTCGCTTCAGCCATGTCAC
>JAKEHZ010000216.1 GCA_022614735.1 Acidobacteriota bacterium
AGAGATCAAAAAACGAGAAGAAGAAATAGCGCCAACCATCGTTTAATCAACGGTTACAAGAAAACCTATGAGACTTTTCGTCCGTTTGTTGGGTTTTACCCAAATTCTTCAAAGGGAAATAACCTTGCCAAACGGTAGTAAGGCAGTGGCCAAAGTTGAGGTTGGATTTTCGCAAAGGGGAGTGCTCACAACCGAAGATCAAAAAACTTACTACGCTATGGTGAAATACTGGGAAGATCAAGGAAGCCCAGGCCAAGACAAACCGGTAGTGTTCTCTTTGCGCCGTCTGGCGAAGATTCTCAAAAAGAGGTGGGGGACTGATGTGATAACCACCCTCACACAATCTCTTACTCGACTCTATGCCACGCCCTTCTTCTGGACGAACTCTTACTATGACATCGACACAAAAAAAGCAGTGGAGGAAATGGAGGGCTTCCGAATTTTAGACGCCCTGAAGATCATCAAGACCAAGCAAGATGGCCACATCACCAAAGAGGCAGGCTATTTTAAATTCAATGACTATGTTTTGCGCAACCTGCTTGCCAATCACACGAAGCCACTACTTTTAGACGTGGTCCTGAAATTCAATAGTTACTTCGGTCCACGGCAAAGCGTTTATCAGTCGGCTTCTCTCTGAAATGAGCTCAAAGATCACCCGATTCTCTAAAGATGGCACTTCCCCGCCCTGCTGATGCCACACTGCTCATCAGAGCGCAATTCACAGCTTGCCTGCCCCATCCATCGTCTCTATACTCGCGCCGTCATTTCAACCTTGAACAAAAACAAATATGCAAAAAACTGCCCGTAATTATGCCTTTATTGGGGTAAACCCAACATTGCTGTTACTAAGTGCAAAGTAGCCCGTGTTTTTAAACAGTAACAGTCTGTTCGATCATCAAACGTTTGCTCATATCAAGCAGGAAAGTTCCATACGGCGTGACATGGCTATAAACGAGCGGCGTCAATGCGCGCAAGTCCTCCGCCTGTAATCTTTCTCGCCATCGTGGTTCGCTCAGAATCTGCTGCATCATCAACGTGTTGATATACACTAAACATAGTTGAAGAAGATGCAACGACAGCATCGTGATTTCCTGGTCTTCGCGGCGATTCGTTGCGAACTCTCCGCCTTTGCCGTACATGATAAAGCCGTTGACGCTATTCCAATGCTCTATCACGTTCAAGCCCCCTTCGATTTCTCGACGCAATTCGATGTCGTGCAAATAGCGAGAGAGGAAGATGGTCTTGATGGCTTTGCCCAGTTCAGCGAAAGCTTTGTAAGTCGGGTGCTGCAAGTTGTTGCGGGTGAAACGACGCAAGATGGCCTCGGTTTCGGCAGTTCCGAGACGGAGCGCGGTCGCGTATTTCACCATCTGGTCATATTGCTGTTTGATGAGGCTCCAATCAATGGGGCGTTTCAATATGAGTTGCAAATTCGGATACTGATCGGAGTCGCCGGCCTCGACTCGATAGAGTTTTTGGCTGTGAATCGCTTTCAAACGAGGCAACAGTTCAAAACCGAGCAAACGACAAAAGGCAAAGGCCACTTCCGATTGACCGTGACTATCAACATACTGTTTGTTGACGCTCATCTCCGTGCAATGTCGCAGAACACCTTCAATCATCGCAGCGACCTCCGATGACGAACAGTGCTTCAACTGCGAATAGATGCAGGTTGATCGCCGTTCTACGTGCCAGTAAATCATGATACCCCGACCGCCATAACGAACGTGCCATTCAGCCATTAAATTCTGGTCGTACGCTCCGAACTTTTTCGAGTCCGAGGCGCAGGCGGTTGTTCCCTCGCCCCAGATTTCCGGTTGTCGCGAACGAAAGATGGCGTTGACGACTTGCCGGATGGCGTTTCGCAGATGGTCTTTATTGATGAAGCGGCGGCGAACATATAGCAAGTCTTTATAGTTGACGCCGAGTTCGCCGACGCTCATTCGTTTCAATCCTGTGTTCGTGCCGAAACCATAAAGACAAAGTAATAATCGCGGTTGTAAGACGGAGCGTTCCAACGACTCCCAGGCGGTCGGGCTTTTGAAGGTATCGGTGATGCCGATGCGGAAATCCGCTTCTTTGAGCATGTCCAATAAGCTCGTCATCGGCCAACGCTGTCCCATCTCAGATTTGAGCATCAGCAAACGAACAGGCTCAGGCTGTGCGTCGAGCGGAGAGAGCGCAATCCAGCCTTTGTTTTTTGGAAGTATCTGGACGTGCGGATTCTTTGGCAGACCCTGGTCAAGTATGGCAAGCGCATCGCGCATCTCCTGTTGTAAGTTGGCGATGAACGAATCTGCATCAAGCGGGAGGCGTAATGCCTCATAATAACTCTCGCGTCGGACTTCGAAGTCTGCGGGCAAGTCCTCATCAGGGTTTCGATAACGATCTGCGCCGACAACCCAAACTTCTTTGCAACGAAGTCTTTCTCGTAACGTTTGCAGGACACAAAGTTCATAATTGATGCGATTGACGCGAACATCACCCATTGCGTCTGTTTCCTGAACGGCATCCAGCCAGACTTTCTTCACCACGCCGTCAAGTGGGACTTCTTCCTCGGATGGATAAAGACGAACTTTGCTGTCCACATATCTTTGGACGAGTTCCAGGGCGGCAATCACAGGGCGGTGCCTCTCGTTGTTCGAGCAGAACTCCAAAGTCGCAAGTAATTTGGGAATCATCCTGCGATAGTGGGAACGATATGAATTGCGCATCAGAACAGTTACTTTTCGCCGATATGCCGGTCCATTCGCCCGCCACTCTTTCACCAGTTCGCGTAAGGTTTGCTCAGGAACAACCGGATAGACGACCTCTCTCACAATGCCGTCCGGGTATTCGAGCGTAGCGTCGGCCAGGCGAAAGAGAAGATTGGTTTTGCCCGTTACTTTTTTGAGGTCTTCAAGAAGCTCTCGCTCAACTTTGCGCTCCGCTTTGACGCCAAGCCGATGCACAATCTCCAATAGCACATCAACCAATGTGTCGCTGATTTCTTGCGTTCGCAAATGACAAAACGCAGCGAGCAGAGTGAAACGCAACGCGGAAGGGTGACGGCGTAGTTCGTAAGGCTCTTCAACCGCAGCTCGTTGCCGATAGCCTTGTAGAACTTTGCGCGGTACACTGGCGAATAAATCCGATGGCAATTTCAAAGTACGCAGACGCTCCAGCTTGGCAATCTCTTCAAACATCGTGTCGGTGCTTGCTCTTCCGGGGTCTGCCTTCAAGGCTTGCCAAACAGTTCGTTGCAGATCCGATCCGCTTTCGCTCCCATCGGTTTGGTCACTTTCTTCGTCAGGAGCGGATTGAAGCAAAGCATCCAAAAGCGTTCGGTTCTCCGGCGATAAGCGAGAAAGTATTTCGGCGCAGAAGTTTTCTTCGTAGGCTCTGGTTGCTGAACGCACAATGCGGTCTATACGCTCCGACGTTGGCGGCTCAATCTTCAATTCACGGCATCTTTGATAGACGGCTACTTTCAGATGCTCGTAGTCGCGCTCATTTGGAAGGATCTGTTCGCGGAGCCACTGTGAGAGAGCATTCGCATTTTCGATCGATGCTTCTCTGAAGCCGTGAAGTTTGCGAATTTCTACGCGATCGTATTTGATCGTGCGCCCGTTCCAGTCGTATTGCGGGTAACGCTCGGGCGGAACATCAACTTGTTTCGCAACGTAGTTGATGACCGCATCGGGAATCTCGTGTGCGTCTTTTGGGAAACGAGCTTCATGCTGGAAAAACTTCAAAAGCAATGCGAAGCCTAATCGAGTCGCTCCGGTCTTGTTTCCCAGCAATTCAAGTTCGGGCGGCATTAAGGTCCAGTGATCAACCAATTCTTCGGTTTCCCACACACGTTTCATTTAGATTTACCCGTAACAGATAAAAGAAGATTGGCTTTTGCGAGGTCAGCTTATATCATTTCGCAGAAGTGACGGAAGGCGAAATAAAGGAAGCAGTGAGGGATGGCCAGGGGAACTCAGAAGAGGAAAAAGCGCGACGATTTCGTCACGACAAACGAAAAAGCGAAATCGCATATCGTCGCTCAGATCGTGCGGCTGGCTCGCAAAGAGCGACTTGACTACACTGCGTTCAATTATGTCTGTCAGCAAGCGCGTAAGAAACTGGGATTGCGCCGTCCCAGACAGGAACGCAAACTGCCGCAACTGTTACCGGAGACTGAACTCAGAAAATTCTTTCGTGTGATTCAGGAATGCGGCGATCTTCAGCACGAAATTATGCTCAAGCTGCTTTTTTACACCGCGGTGCGCGTCAGTGAACTGGTGCGTATCAAAGTCAGCGACATTGATTTCGCGCGATGCAAAATCTTCATTGAGGAAGGCAAAGGACGGAGGGATCGGTACATTTTGTTTCCCGCGAGCTTTCGGCTGGTGCTCCAGAGTCATCTGCGGGCGAATCCGAAAAACCGGTATCTCTTTGAGACGACGCGCTGCACGCCCTTCACGACGCGCCGTGTGCAGCAGATCGTCAAACTGTACCGCGAAGAGGCTGGGATCGCGCAGCACGTCCATCCTCATCTGTTCCGGCATCAGATGATCACATATCTGACAACGCGCGGTCTTTCAGACAGCCAGATTCAATTGATTTCCGGACATGAGAGCAAGAGGAGTCTGGAAGTTTATCAGCACCTCTCGCTGAAGAACGTGGAGCAGGCCTATCAGGAGGCTGTTAAGGGACTTGAGGTCTGATTGCTTTCGCTACTGGCGCTTAGAAAGAATTGGCGAAAAATGTATCGGTAAGTGCTAGAGATCATCGAGGCAGATGCGCGGGATCATCGTGATTTTCTGCTATCGCTTTGTGACACTATCGGAGTGAAAATGCGCGAGATCATCACAATTTTGCGCGAGATCATCGGGTTCTGCTAGAGATCATAATTTTTCTGCCAACGCTTTCTGTCTCTATCGGTGATTGCCGGCTTAACTCCGACCAGTGTTATTGCCCAATACCTAGTGTTATAATATTGGAATACCTGAAGAAGACGGTTATAGCTTGATGCAGAGAACCCGGGGGTGGGAGCGAAAACACAGGGGAGCCATTCCAGCCATTGCGCTCACGGCCTATGACCGTAGTGAAAATAGATCGCGTGCATTGATGGCCGGCTTTCAGATGCACGTGGCAAAGCCAGTCGAGTCGGCGGAATTGGTGCTTGTAATTCGTATCCCTTCGGCAGCCGTCCACTGACACGGCCTTTTAGCCATCTATCGAACTTACCGATCGTTGTCTGACCACCCTGCTTCGGCAATCGCACGTGATTGGCGAGCGTGTTCTCGATATTCTCTCCATCAATACTCAATCTATTTTTTGGGAGGTATTCGATGGTGGATTCTGTTCCGACTGAATTGCTCGAACTACAAACTCGTTTTGAGACCTGGCGCGCCAACCGCAAATACGTCCGGGAATCGATTCCTGCTGAACTCCGGAGCGCGGCGCTGGAAATGCGGCGGCGTTATCTGTCCTCACTCATCCAACGGGTCCTGAAGGTCGACCCGTCGAGATTGAAAAAGAGGCCGCCGGTCAAACGCGCCGCGCCCAGGGCCGCCTCGCCAAAGAAGAAGCCTCAGCCTTCGCGTTACACAGGCCCAAGCGTGCCGATCCGGAAGTCGAAATCATCCACACGCGCACAGGCCGCGGCCTTGCACCAATCGGCTTTCTTCAAACTGCCGGCGCCGGCGCGCTCTTGCTCTTCCTATCGCTTCGCCCCACACTCGCCCGCGTCAGCCAGCAATACAGCAATAACGTTTTGCCGCGTTGCTTCCGATCAATCAGCAGTTTCAATAGAAGCCTTCTCAACCAAAGTCTGGAGGAACAAATGAAAAAGTATGCCCGTTTCTTGAGTGGAGCATTGACGCTCGTTCTTGTTTCCAGCTCGACTTCCTATGCCTGGAACGGACGGGGCCACATGATGGTGGCTGCTGTCGCCTACAAAAAACTTACGCAACAGACCAAAAACCGTGTGGACGCTCTTTTGCTGTTGAACCCAGATAGGGACAACTGGTTTGACCTCATCCCGGAGGGAACGTCTGTGGCGAGACAAAAGATGATGATCTTTATGATCGCCGCGACTTGGGCTGACCGGATCAAGAGCGATCCCGATTACCATACGGACGGAACCAACAACGGCAATACTCCGCCAAACGATCCTTCGGCAAGCCAGAATATCGGCTATGATGACCTCGCGCGCCACAAGTACTGGCACTTTATAGATCTGCCTTTTACGCAGGACAACACCCCGCTTGTGCCGATCATCACACCCAATGCGCAGACACAGATCAACGCGTTCCGTGCGGTTCTTGCTTCAAATAGCCCGGATGCGTTGAAGTCCTATGACCTGTCGTGGTTTTTGCATTTGATAGGCGATGTGCATCAACCGCTTCATTGCACAACGCGCGTCGGCGCAACACAACCAAAAGGCGATGACGGCGGCAACGGCGCAAAACTGACCACTTCTCCTGGAAACCTTCACAGTTTTTGGGATGGTGTGATAGGCAAGGGCAATACTCCCTCGACCGCGCTGAATGCCATTTCGACCTTGCCGAACGCGCCTGCCAGCGCCGCAAATGACCTGGACGTTGGCCATTGGATAAACGAAAGCTTCGAAGCGGCCAAGCAGACGGTCTACAAGTCACCCATTGGCGCTGGGGCGGGACCGTTCACGTTGAATCAGGCTTACAAGACGACAGCGCGCAAACTTGCCGAGAAGCGGATCGCGTTGGCCGGAGCGCGGTTAGCGAAGATTCTCAATGAGGAACTGAGGTAAGACGCGGTAGGAGTAGGCTAAGTGCAGGGAGCGATCAGATCGGGGCATCGGGAGAAGCGCTCTGTGAAGCGCTGATGCGCCGCTTGACGAGCAACTTCTGCTCACATACGTTGTGATCAAGTTTCGGCGAAGGCCTGCCCTTTTTGGCAGAGATTGGCTCGGGGCACTCTCGAGATAGTCGAAACAACAAAGTCCCGCATCGCGGGATTTTTGTTTTAT
>JAKEHZ010000217.1 GCA_022614735.1 Acidobacteriota bacterium
GCTGCGCGCTAATTAATCATAGGGTGAGATGCTTGACGCAATTTATGTGGCTCGCGTACACTCTCAGTTTCGCGAATCCTTCCAACTCGGTTTGCGGATTTGACAGACTAGCCCGATATTTGACGGCAAAAAAATTACGGCAAAGATACTCATCGTAACCGTTCAATTGATGCCTATATAATCATCGGGCGACCTGACCCACTTCCGAGAGGAGCTTGAGTATATGCAAAAGAAAATTTTCAATCGGAAAACTACGCGCGGCACGGTGCTGTTTTTAATCTTCACTCTCATCCTTTCTTCTCTGGCTGTTTTTGCTCAAGACGAGAAGAACGAAAAGAAGAAGAAGGCGAAAGAACCCAGGGAATCTCTCAAAAGCGTCTACAAACGCTGGATAGATGAAGACGTCCGCTGGATCATCACCGATGAAGAGCGCAAGACCTTCAATCTGCTGAAGAGCGACGATGAGCGCGAGCAGTTCATCGAACAGTTCTGGTTTCGCCGTGACCCTGATCCGGACACGGATTCTAACGAGTATCGCGAAGATTACTACCAGCGCATTGCTTACGCCAACGAGAAGTACACCAGCGGTATCCCCGGGTGGAAGACCGACCGCGGGCGAATTTACATTATGTTCGGCAAGCCCGATCAGGTCGAATCTCATCCATCAGGTGGTTCTTATGACCGGCCGACCTGGGAAGGCGGCGGCACGACTTCGACTTATCCTTTCGAAATCTGGTGGTATCGCTATATCGAAGGAGTCGGCTCGGACGTGGAGATAGAGTTCGTCGACCCCACCGGTTCCGGCGAATATCGCATTGCGCGCAGCCCATATGAAAAGGATGCGTTGCTCTACGTTCCGAACGCAGGTTTGACGCTTTCCGAGCAACTCGGCCTGTCGAGCAAGGCTGACCGTATTGCCTACGGTATGTTTGGGCCGGGCGGAGGCTCCAGTAACCAGATGTTCGGCACGCGCGCGAAAGACCAGCCGTTCGAGAGATTGGACCTCCTCGCCAAATTGCAACGCCCCCCGAGGGTCAGGTTCAACGACCTCGCCGCGCTCGCCGCCGAATCTGAGGTGCCGAAGGCAATCTTCGATGTGCTGACCGCGTGGCTGAACATCAATATGCTGCGTGTCACCGAGAGCGCAGTGCTGACCTCCTTCACCGTGCAAATGGATAATCAGGATCTGGTTTACAAGGAAGTCGGCGGACTTCCGCAGGCGGCACTCAATATCTATGCGAAGATCACAAACGTCGCCGGCCGCCGGATGGGTCAGTTCGAGGATGTTGTAACTTCGGGTTCCACGCCGGAAGCGCTCAACATTACTATGCAACAAAAGTCTGCCTATTGGAAAAACATCATGCTTCCGCCGGGCAACTACAAAATTGATCTTGTCGTGCGCGACGTAAATAGCGGCAAGACAGGTGTGATCAGGCAAGGTTTCGTCGTGCCGAAATTCGAAGAAGGAAAACTCGCGACTTCGACGATGATTCTGGCTTCGAAGATTGAACCCCTCAATGGGCGGATACCGAGCGGCTCGTTTGTGCTGGGCTCACTCAAGGTCATACCGAACGCCACACGCGAGTACAAACGGGATCAAGCCTTGGGCATTTACATGCAGGTCTACAACATCTCGATTGACCAGGCGACATTGCGGCCCAGCGTAGACATTGAATACGTGGTCACGCAGAAGGACAAGGTAGTGATGCGCATCAAAGAAGACGGCAAGAACAGCCTGAGCACAATCAACAGCCAGCAGATAACCCTGGCGCGACTGATCCCTCTCAAGGATTTCCAGCCGGGCTTCTATGATGTCCAGGTGACGGTCAAAGACAACGTTGCGAATCAAATGATCAACACCGTGAAGGAAGACTTCCAGGTGAAATAACCATACTGATTGCGGATTGCGGATTGCGGATAGCGGATTGATTTTGGAAATCCTCTTTTCAAATCCGCAATCCGCAATCCGCAATCTATTATCCCCCAGTTCGCGCATTGTTCCTTACTATCTCTAGAGTGCGCGTGGTTGCTCCAACCTCAATAATCTATCGACTTCTCGAGGTCCAAATATGACTAGATCTACTCGTCTATCAGTAGCGGCAGCGCTCTTTCCATTTATTCTCTTCTTTACAGTTGTCTCGTACGGTCAAGATCGGTCGCTTCCGGAAGATGAATTTTATGGCGACATAAAGGTAGCGCTGTCAAGCCATTACACCGGCAAGATTGTTAAAGTGAAACAGATGATTCCAGCGACGCGACGCGGTCTGGAGATATTGGACGGAGCGCTTCAGAACAGCTCTGCGCCGACTCCGCCACAAGCTCTCGCTCAACCCGGTGATGAGTTGGTCATCAGAAACATCAAAGTCAGCGATGCCGGGATCGAAGTTGTGTTAGGTAAAAACGATTCAGCTCCGAAGAAACGTTTCTCGAACCCGTTCTCCATCCCGAAGCAGCCGCGCATCAATATACGATTTTCGCGTGAGATTACAGCTCAGGACCTGTCGATTGTGAATATTAATCGAATGCTTGCACTGGCGGTTGATGTGAGCTCTCTTGCTCCGCAGATTGCAGAAAAAAGCGTCGGCCCAACCGAGTCCTCTACCGCCTCGACACAGACGGAGACGCCGGCCAAATCTGCTGGCGTTGCCAATGTTGCCCCGGCTGTAAAATCGATCAACGAGCAAATCCTGCCGGCTGCTCAGATCGTCGGAGATTTGCCCGCTCTCTCTCCGAGGGTGGGGGAATTGACGGTTGAATGTTCGGCGAAACAGGCAAGGGTTTACATTGATGGATCTTACAGCGGGGTAGCACCGCGTACGATAAGACTGCGTGCAGGTATTCACACGGTCCTGGTTGTGAGTGAAGGCCTCCCACCCTGGGAGCAGAGAATTTTTGTCACAGGGGCGAAAGCTTCTGTCGTGCGCGTGGAGTTGAGATAAAGGGGTATTGATTGCGGATTGCGGATTGCTGTACAGCAATCCGCAATCCGCAATCAAAGATCAGGCCGTCGCCGGGTTGCTGCCCGTAATCGGAGGCAGAATAGGTTTGAGAACTGGTTCTTTGTCGGCGGGTTTGCCTGAATCGGGTTGCGTCTTCGGCGGAGGGCTATCGTCATCTAACGTCAATCCCGCGACGACGCGGCGGATCTGAACCGAATCAAGCGTCTCATTGGCGAGTAAAGCCTGCGCCAACCGATCGAGCGCTTCCTTGTGATCCAGGATGATCTGGCGTGCGCGCTCATACTGCTCCATCACTATGCGCTTGACCTCTTGATCGATCTTGATCGCGGTATCTTCGCTGTAGTCCTGATGCTGCGCAATCTCGCGTCCTAAGAATATTTGTTCTTCCTTCTTGCCGAAAGTCAGTGGGCCGAGATTCGACATCCCGAACTCGCAGACCATACGGCGAGACAACTCGGTCGCGCGTTCGATGTCATTCGATGCGCCCGTCGTAATCTTCCCAAGGAAGATCTCTTCGGCTAAACGCCCACCCATGAGGATCGCAATCGAGCCTTCAATGTATTCGCGCGAATGCGTGTAGCGGTCGCCTTCCGGCAGCTGCTGCGTCAGACCGAGCGCCATCCCGCGCGGGATAATCGTGACCTTGTGGACAGGATCGGCGTTCGGGACCTTCAAACCAACAACTGTGTGACCGGCTTCGTGATAAGCCGTGGTCTTCTTCTCCTCATCGGACATGACGGCGGACTTGCGCTCAGAACCCATCAGCACTTTATCCTTGGCCCACTCGAAGTCGTTCATCGAAACTACCTTCTTGTTGTAGCGGGCGGCATTGAGTGCTGCCTCATTGACGAGGTTCGCAAGATCGGCCCCTGTGAATCCCGGAGTGCCACGGGCTATCACCGAGATATCGACATCTTCGCCGAGCGGAATCTTGCGTGTGTGAACGGCGAGTATTCCTTCTCGGCCCTTCACATCGGGACGATTGACGATCACGCGTCTGTCAAAACGCCCCGGACGCAATAAAGCCGGATCGAGCACATCTGGGCGGTTGGTCGAAGCGATCAGGATCACCCCATCGTTCGATTCAAAACCGTCCATTTCAACCAGCAACTGGTTGAGCGTCTGTTCGCGTTCGTCGTGACCTCCACCAAGACCGGCGCCTCGATGACGGCCCACGGCATCAATCTCGTCGATGAAGATGATGCAAGGCGCATTCTTCTTCCCCTGCTCGAACAGGTCGCGGACACGGCTGGCGCCGACACCGACGAACATCTCGACGAAATCAGAACCGGAAATCGAGAAGAACGGCACGTTCGCTTCACCCGCAATAGCGCGCGCAAGGAGCGTCTTGCCGGTGCCCGGCGGGCCCATCATGAGCACGCCTTTTGGAATGCGGCCGCCAAGCTTTTGGAATTTCTGCGGCTCTTTGAGGAATTCAATAATCTCCTGCAACTCCTCCTTCGCTTCTTCAACTCCGGCAACATCTTTGAACGTCACACGTTTCTGCTGATTGGAGAGAAGCTTCGCGCGGCTTTTGCCGAAGGAGAGTGCTTTGTTGCCGCCTGATTGCATCTGGCGAAGCATAAATATCCAGAATGCTATGATCAGGATAAATGGGGCATACATCACGAGCATATTCGCCCAGAGACCACTACTCGATGACGGGTCGAATTCAACCTTGATACCCTTCTTCTTATACATGAGGTCCGCAAGATCGCGGGCGACAAATTCATTTCCGAGTTTTGTAGTGTAGTTTCCTTGGCTGGTCAATTTACCGACGACCTTCTCGCGTTCGATGGTGGCTGTCGATATCTCCCCCCTTTCAATCTTCTCCACTAACTCCGAGTAGGAGAGCTGAGTCGGCTGACTGCCACCAGGGTTGTGGAAGAACCGGTAGAGCAGAATCGCACCACCGATGATTACTACCCAGAATATCACTTGTCTGATTGTCGAGTTCAAAACCATTTACCTCCGTTGAAAACCTGCTCTCTCATTCTAGCCTATTTCCCCAAATTTCGCTCGTCATTTTCTCGGCAAAGTTGATGACGCTGGGCCTCGGGATGAGGTTTCAACAATGTCTTCGATTCTCCCGCCGTGGAGCGGCAGGAGAATCACATTTCGAAAACTACCCGTGAAAATGAGTGAAATGTGACTATAAATTCATTGTAACTGCTCAGGCGGAGTTGCGGTACGGGGAGCGTCAGCGACCTGAGCCTTGCTAAAACGGCCTCTTGTCGAGCTGCAGGTCGCTGACGCTCCCCGTACCGCAACTCCGCCTGAGCAGTTACAATGAATTTATTCTAGCCCCAGTTTCTCAGCGATAATTAAGGCACACCTCCCCGTCTGTTCATCATGCTTATCAGTGGCAAATTGTTTTGCAACCGGTAATCCAGGCGCCCAGACGATCTGATTATCCCTCGTCACCAGAACCGGATATGAATTGCGCTGCGAGAGTGGGATTTTGTGGCGAATCATCAGGGTTTTGAGCTTGATTGTATGACGCCTCCCCGCAGGCACATAGGAATCGCCCGGCACGCGAGTCCTTAAGAGCAAACCATTCAGTTCATTGCATTCGCGAAGCACCGCCACAAAATGATTGGTTCTTCCGCTCTCTCCCTGTCCTAATCTTTCACGTGGAACATTGCGTTGAAGGAGAAATCTGAATCTTCCAAAATCCAGCTTTTTTTCTTGGTTTAAATTAATAGTTTCAATTGGTTTGGAGATTACCTCATACTTTCTGAACAGAATCATACGATCAAATTCAAGCCTCACACTCCATCCTGGCAGATCAATGCTTTGCCCGCTGTGGTTTCGTCTGATGAGGTCTTCGAGGGCGTTGATATGCTCTCGATCGATTCGCAGCAATCCGCCCCGCGCATCGCGCAGCCACAGGCGCAGGACGCGACGTCGAATGGCCGGATGGATTTCATGTAGAGGTTTAATGTCAAGTTCGAAACTATTATCACCTTTGGCAACTAGCCCTTTGGAGAGCTGTTGCAGATAGTCTTCATCCTCTGTCATCAGTTCAGCTGTGCGGAGGAGCGCTTCATTGAAGAGTGGATTGAAGGTCAGTAAGAGCGGGAGCAAATCGTGGCGAATCCGATTACGCGTCAAGTCGGTCAGCTGGTTCGAGGTGTCAGTACGAAAGGCGAGTCCGTAATGCTCGCAGTGTGCAATGACTTCATGACGCGTGATGTTGAGCATCGGTCGGATCAGCTTCACCTTCTCAGTGAGCTGTCTTACTTCATGGATGCCGCGCAATCCTACGGGACCACTCCCTCTCAGCAGTCTCATCAGAATCGTTTCGACCTGATCGTCCCGAGTGTGAGCGGTGAAGACCAGATCGATATTATGGATTTGCGCAACTCGCCGCAAAAAATCGTAGCGCAAGAGTCGTGCTGTTGCTTCAAGATTTTGTTTTTGCGCGCGCGCCTCTTCTGCAACCCCGATCTTTTCGACAGAGCAGACGAGATTAAGTTGAGCAGCCAGTCCTCTCACGAATTTTTCATCCTCATCCGATTCTTCACCGCGCAACTGATGGTTGAGATGGGCAACGAAAATCTCTTGCGGCCGACCATCGCGGTTGCGCAATCGAACCAGAGCGTCGAGCAAGGAGGTCGAGTCTGCGCCGCCGGAGACGGCAATGACAATCGCATTGTCAGCCTCAATCCCCAATCGCCGTAAACTGGCTCTCAATTTTTTCTCAAGCTTTGTCATCGAATGTGACTATGGGAAAATTGATTGCGGACTACTGATTGCGGATTGCGGATTTTAGTGGGACTTTGATATATCAAATCCGCAATCCGCAATCCGCAATCCGCAATCAGTAGTCCGCAATCAGTAGTCCGCAATCATATGAAGGCTCAACTGCTTCTGCCACTATTGCTCTACCTGACTTTCTCGGCTTTTGCGCAGACCCGCGGACCGCAAAAGGCCGGACGGCCATTGGATCAATCCCCACGTTTTCAGCATCGCATTGCCTCGCAGGCCGATTTCGATAAACTTTCGCGAACTTACTATCAAGGACGTTTTTACGCTTTGCCGCATTTGATGTTCGTCATCGATCGTACGGCGAAAGACGGGTCAGGAAGACGTATCTATTACATCGACTCAAAACGTTATTCGTTCCATAGCGAATTCCTCAATGCGAATTATCTCACGCTTGAACGCGGGCGCGAATTCTTCCGGAACAACTACCTTGAGGCCGGCCGCCGCTTCATCCTGGGGACAATTGTTTACCAAACCAAAATCGGCAAATTCACCTTTGAATTTTGGGAAGGCGATCTGGCGATCTCAGAGATCGTGCGTGAAGCTTACCGGGAAATCAGCGGGAGTTTATTCGCTGCGGTCTGTTTCAAGCCCAACTCTGCGCTTCAAGAAGAAGCAGTTGCGCGGCTCCGGGATGTTCCATACTTATTGGCAACGGAGATCAACCCGCCACAGGATTATTTGCCGCTCAACCTTGCGCGAAACGTAGGCGTGCTGCGAATAATTGACCGCATGACCGATGACACAATCATAGATCGCAATGAGATCGTCATTTTTCGCGAGCCGCCGATTTCGCTGACCCCTCTGTCCGGAGTGATTACGACTACCTTCTCGACTCCACTTGCGCACGTCAATCTGCTCACGAGGGGATGGAACGTGCCGAATGCTTACATCAAGGGCGCAGCGGAATTGTTCAAGCCGCTCGAAGGAAAGTTCGTTTACTTCGAGACGCGCGAAGACGCATATACGCTGAGGCTGGCGATGAAAGAAGAGACGGCTGAGTACGGGCGCCGAATGGCCAGACGTTCTGACCTGCTTACTCCAGCGGCTGATCTCAGGTACAGGCAACTGGCAGAGCTCAAAGACCAGCGTAAGCATGATGCAATACGTTTCGGCTCAAAATCCGCGAATCTCGGAGAAGTGATTTATGGAGTGCGAAGGGGGGTTGTGCGAAATGTCATCGTGCCGCCCGGTTTCAGCATCCCATTCTTCTACTACTGCCAGTTCATCGAAGAGAATGAACTTGAAGATGTGATCGTCGAAATGCTCGGTAATGATCGTTTCAATCACGATCCGGTTTATCGCAAGCAGCGCCTGGCCGCATTGCGCGCAATGATTCAAAGTGGGATATTGAACCCTGAGTTCGCAGAGAGAGTTGTTGCAAAAAACCATTCTATGTTTAGTGGTCAGGGTGTCTTCGTGCGCAGCTCGACTAACTCTGAGGACCTGCCGAATTTCAGCGGCGCCGGGTTATATACGACTGTGCCGAATGTGAAGAGCGATGAAGCTTTGCTTGAAGCAGTCAAAACCGTTTGGGCGTCGCTTTGGAATTACGAAGCCTACGAAGCACGCGAAAGCTTCGGCATCAATCACGCTGCTGTCTATCCGGCAGTCTTAATTCAAGTGGGAATGAATGCTGATACGGCAGGCGTGCTCATTACGACCAATCCATTCGACAAGGAAGACCGCAATGCCGTTTATCTCAATGCCAAACGCGGCTTAGGCATGCGCGTGGTTGAAGGTCGGCGCGTGCCGGAGCAGCTGGTCTACAACCCTCGGAGCAGGGCGGTTCGCGTGCTCAGTCGGTCGGGTGATGACACGATGTTGAAATTTGACGAAAACGGGGGCGTGCGTGAATTGAAGACTGAAACACAGCTCACAGTGTTGACCGATTCGATTGTGCGCAAGCTTGCACGCGCAGCACTGCAGATCGAGCGTGTTTTCGGGGGTATAGATCAGGATATCGAATGGTTGACTATTGGCGATCAGGTTTACATTGTGCAATCGCGGCCTTATATAGAACATGGCCAATAGATGTTACAGATAAGTAACACAGTGATAGAACGCGAAACACGCGAAATGAGGCGAAACACGCGAAATAGCTCGGGAATATTCGCGTGTTTCGCCTCATTTCGCGTGTTTCGCGTTCTCTTCAGATTAATCATCTGCCCGCTTTTTGTTATTTGTTTGGTCATTGCCGGATGTTCGCGCCGCGATCTTGAAGTGGAAAAACGTCAGGATCTCAGTCAGACAATTGCGAAGCTGCGTTCGTGTGTGCCGGATGATAAAGATGGTAAAGAAGTGACCAAATTGAACCTTGCCGTCGCTGAAGTCGTCAACAACACTAACGAGACGGCAGTGAGGATAGTCGTCTATGCAATTGACGAGGCTGTTGACTTCGATTTTCCCGTCTATTCTCTGAGCCGCGGGCGATGGTTGATAAACGAAAAGGGCCGCGCTTACTTGCTCGATGAGCAATGCCGCGAATACAAACTAAAGGATAGGAGGTCAATGTCCGGGCAGGCAATCCCTCTTGATGGGCGAATCAGCTTGAATCCGGGTCAGGCTTTTGAGGCTCTGCTCAGCTTCCCACGTTTATCGGATCAAACGCAGATGGGAGTCTTGGTTTATGGAGATCAGGCGTTCCCCTTTTCGCTCTGGGCTAAGTCGCAATGATTACATCGGTGCAGATTCAGAGGAGTTCATCACGTTTGATTCACTCTGATCCTCCTCGAGCCTGGCGTAAAATGTCGCGCTGCAGGACCGGCAGATAAACGCCTTGTGGTGGCTGAAAGAAAAGACTGCGCGTTCCAATCCACTTCGATGTCTTCGCCTCACAGAGTTAGAACCGCACTCAGGGCAATTGACAGGTGACTGTAGTGTGGGCTCTTTCTTTAGCTCATCCCGCCCCTGCATCTCTTTGACGGCTTGCTCATTAAGCTTCGTGATTTCGGTGCGTAAATTAGTCTGGACCGGGGTGACCAGTTCTCCTGAAACTGTGTCTTGCGGTTCAGCCGGAGTCGCGAAGCGATTCAGACTGATCCGTAGCGGTTGCTCCTGGCTCGGCTCTAGAGCGGGTTGGGCAACTACCTGCGCAGGATAGAGAACATCTATCTCGCGTTTTGTCTGGAGTGCGGTACGGCTTCGAGGTGAAACCAGCGAGAAAGCACGGAACTGACGATTACAGTGATCGCACAGCAACGCACGAATGCACACCACCCGCAGCGCAAATGGCGCCGGCTTATAATCATTACGGATACGTGAACTCCCACAAGACGGGCAGATTATCATGGATGAATCTCCTTGCCTCTATATTATAATCTGATTGTTGCGGGGGCTGACATGGGGTGTTTGGCCTGTATCTTAACCAAACCTGAGGACGAGAAACCTTACAGCGTCATTACGGAGCGAAGCGATACTTTAGCATTTTCTCAGGCCAGGGGGAAAGGGCTTTTTGTCTTCTCAGCAATTCTCAGTTTGAGCGAATATAATGTACTTACGGCCTCGCCGCGCCCGTAAGTACATTATATTCGCTCAAACTGAGAATTGCTGTTATCTCACCGCCACTGGTGACCACTGACAACTGACTCTATTTGTGATATTTTCACGCCGTTATCGCCACTCCTGCATTTTGGGGCGGGTATCAATAGACCCAGCAAAATACTATAACTTAAAAATGAGCAAATGCTCAGCCTCTTCGACGCGTTAGCGGCGAAGAGGGAAGGATTAAGTATGGCGCAGAGAATTTATGACGCTATTGTCGTCGGTTCAGGCGCAACCGGAGGGTGGGCTGCAAAAGAGCTTGCCGAAAAGGGCTTGAATGTGCTCGTGCTGGAAGCGGGTCGCAGAGTCAATCCGCGCGAGGAGTACAATATGCTTGCGTGGCCTTACGAGATGCCCTATCGAGGTTTCGGCAACCGGGCAGAACTCGAGCGCACACAGCCGATCCAGAGCCGAAACTACGCCTGCAACGAATACAGCCGTAAGTGGTTTGTCAATGACCTTGAAAATCCCTACACGACTCCGCCTGATAAGCCATTCTTCTGGATTCGCGGACGCCACACAGGGGGGCGCTCATTACAATGGGGGCGCCAGTCTTATCGCCTGTCAAATTTTGACTTCAAGGCCAAAAGCCATGATGGTTCCGGCGATGACTGGCCATTCAGCTACGAAGATCTTGTGCCGTACTACGAGAAGGTCGAACGTTTCGTCGGCATTAGCGGCAGGGAGGAGAGATTGCCGCAGTTACCCGACAGCATCTTTTTGCCGCCGATGAATTTGACCTGCGGTGAGTGGCAATTGAAGAAGGCCATCGATCGGATGGGCGATCGATGGCGGCGCTTGACGATCGGGCGCGTCGCAATTTTGACCAAGCCGATTCACGAGGGGACAGACAACTTCCGCGCGGCCTGTCATTACTGTGGTAATTGCGAACGCGGTTGCGATACCAAGTCATACTACAGCAGCATCTCTTCAACCCTACCAGCTGCTGAGCGAACTGAAAAAATGGTGCTTGTTCCCAATGCTGTCGTCAGCCACATCGTCCTAGATAAAAAATCGGGAAAAGCGAAGGGCGTGCATTACGTTGACGCACTGACGCGCGAGCACCGCGAAGCGTTCGGCAGAGTCATCGTGATCTGTGCCGGCACGCTCGAATCCACGCGCATTTTACTCAACTCCCAACCGCTGGAGGGCGGAGATCAGGGGTTGTGTAATAGTTCCGGCGTTCTAGGTCATTATTTGATGGATCATGCCGGGGGTGGCGGAGCGAGCGGCGTGATGCCTACGCTCACGACCGAATATCAGGGCCAATACGGGCGCGCGAATGGAATTTACATCCCACGTTACCGCAATCTTGATGAGGGATCGAAGCAACAGAAATTCATTCGCGGATATGGTTTTCAGGGTGGATCGAATCAGTCTCTGCAGATGGGCAGGGGTCTTGCAGGTTTCGGTTCGGAATTCAAAAAGAAGGTGCGCGAATGGCATCCGTGGACGATCAACCTGGGCGGTTTCGGTGAATGCCTGGCAAATTACGAGAACTACGTGTGCATCAATCGCGACGTGGTTGATGCCTGGGGTATTCCTGTCCTCCACATCGATATGGCTTTCGGTGACAACGAGCGCAACATGGTTTATGAAATGGGCGAATCGGCAGGCGAGATGCTCGAGGCCGCAGGTGCAAAAGAGATCCGCGTAAGCCACGGCCCGACATCAGTACCGGGCATTTTGATTCACGAAGTCGGCACCGCGCGAATGGGCGATGACCGGAAAAAATCGGTGTTGAACAAGTTCAATCAGGCTTGGGACGTGAAGAATGTCTTCGTTACTGACGGCGCTTGTTACGTCTCAAGCGCTAATCAGAATCCGACACTGACAATGATGGCGATCACCGCGCGGGCATGCGATTACATTTTCGAAGAGTTCAAAGCTGGAAGGATTTGATTGCGGATTGCGGATTGCGGACTACGGATTGCGGATTGCGGATTTGAAAAGGTTTCAGCAATTCACGAACTGGTTCTCTTTAAATCCGCAATCCGCAATCCGCAATTATCAGCGTGGCTCTCAACAATTCACGGAGTTAACAATGAGAAGCTCATTCTTCGTATTCGCGATCATGACAGCCCTCTTGCTGCCGATTGAGCCGGTAGCGCAGAAGAAATCTGCCCAATCCGCAGGGAGCAGACCCGCTATCGAACCGCTGCGTGAAGTTAGCGGTGTGATGAAAGATAATCGTATCAAGGTCGAGCAGAGCGATTGGATCAACAAAGGCAAACCGCTGTTCGAATACACTCTGATGAGCGCGCGCATCGTAGACGGGCGATTGGAATTCACCGGCTCTCTTCGCGAAGCCGGAAAGAATGAAGCAGCCGTTACCAGGGCAATGCTCATCGCCACTACTGCCCGCAGCGCCAATCCCTGGCCTGGCGCAGGCTCATCAACTGCGCGTGAACGCCGCCCGACATCGCAGGGCCAGCAGCGAGAACGCGGCGAAGCGACAGAACAGACGCAATCCCTCTATAGCGCCGCGGAGGCTGGGAGCGGCTGTGAATTGCTCTACCTGAAAATGCAGGCTCCGAGACGTTCCTCGCCTCTCCAGGTCGGGGTAGTGCTGGCGCCTCGGGATAACGAATTGGGCAATCAGATAAATCAGGCTGTCTGCCGCGTCGTGCGGGCGATGAATGCGAGAGAAAATACGAATGAGGCGTTAGCGAGGTTGAACCGGTTGATAGGCCGGGAGTAAATGATTGCGGATTGCGGATTGCGGATTGATGTACAGCAACCTTTCCAGGTTGCTGTTGACTCGCTGATGTGACCATTGGCGAAAC
>JAKEHZ010000033.1 GCA_022614735.1 Acidobacteriota bacterium
GCGGATTGCGGATTGCGGATTGCGGATTGCGGATTGATTGAGGAATTCCTCTCTTCAAATCCGCAATCCGCAATCCGCAATCCGCAATCAAAGGGGTACTTTTACATTCTTGACGATCTCCGTGAGCACGGTATCGGCGTCCTCTCCTCGCCGCAGGCGATTGGAGTAGCGCGAATTGATGACAATGCGATGACCGAAGACCGGATTGACCAGTCGCTTGATGTCGTCCGCGATGCAATAGGCGCGGTCTTCGGTGAAAGCGAGCGCCTGTGCGGCACGATACAATGCGAGCGAGGCACGCGGACTGACGCCCAGATCAAGCATTTCAGAGTTGCGCGTCAAGGTCACGATGTCCATCAGGTAATCGAGGAGCACATCTTCCATCCGCACATTCTTGATCTCTTCCTGCAAATCGAGGATGTCATCGCTATTCATTATTGGGGTGATTTTTTCCAGCGGATGACGGTGCGCCTGCTGCCGCAGGATCTCTTTCTCTTCGGCGGCTGCCGGATAACCCATCTGTACGCGCATCAAGAAACGATCGAGTTGGGATTCGGGTAGCGGATATGTGCCGTGATGTTCAACCGGGTTTTGCGTAGCGAGTACGAGGAACGGGCGAGGCAGTTCATAGGTTTGATTTTCAACGGTCACGTGACCTTCAGCCATCGCCTCAAGCAGACTGCTTTGTGTCTTCGGAGTTGTCCGATTAATCTCGTCAGCCAGGATTACGTTGGCGAAGATCGGACCGGGCTTGAATTCAAATTCTCCGCTATGCTGGTTATAGATCGAAATACCAATTATATCCGAAGGCAACAGATCGCTCGTGAATTGAATGCGCTGGAATTCGGAATCGAAACAGCGCGCGAGGGTCTGTGCAAGAGTCGTCTTGCCGACTCCGGGAACGTCCTCGACCAGGAGGTGCCCACCGGCAAGCAACGTCACGATGGCCAAGTGTACAGCCTCAGTTTTACCGCGGATAACGGTTTCGACGGCTTGCTGAAGTTCGCGCAGGCGGTGAGTGGTGGTGGTAATCAAACTTCCCTCTCTATATATCGAGATGATTCATCTCCCGGAGGACAGACACCCCAAATCTCATATTTGAAATCTCAGACCCCTGCGCTCCAGGAAACGACAGGCACGAATTTAGCATATGGTTAAGGTGATGGACAAAAGGTCAGCTTCCCACGAGACTTAGAAGGTTAAAGAGAAACAACCGTCAAAACCCCTTGAACGCCAAGAAAAGCGGTCCGGGGAAGCACCGGAGACTAGCCGTTGGCGAAGGTAGCGATGACGCGTTGCAATGCGCGGTCAGCCGCAGGCGCAAGTATCTGTCTAGTCGTTTGTTCGACGCTCAATTCTTCCTGCGATCGAAACTCGGGCGCAAGATCGAGACGTTGCAGATGTTGAGAAAAGCGGACGATGTGCACGAGTTCATGAGTCAGGACGTAAAGCAGGAGAGGCTCAAGCGCGAGTCTGCCGGAATCGATTCTATCGCTGGCGCGCAAAATCCGATCGTCTTGCAGGCAGATTCGATAAAGATCATGACGCTCGACGGTTGACGCGCCAATCCGTTTAACGCAGTCGTAGCACAACACCTGCGCGAGGGCTCGATCGCAAATTTCTTCGGGAGAGAGTTCTTCGAGCGTTCGCACCTCGTAATTGACACGCTCCCATTCACGCGGAGCAAGCACGTAGAAGCTGCTGATCATTTCTTCTGCTGCTTCGCGCGCCCGATCGACGGATTTCAATTCAGCTTTTCCGAAACGCCGGGCCTTAATCATAGATTTACCACCCGATTGCATAGCGCCCACGCCTCACATCGGCGCCGGCCTGAATCACTTTGCTCTGCGGATCATAAATGATAATTGTCGGTGCAGAACCTGAACCGTAATCACCTCTGACTTCGATCTTATGGCCGCGCGTTTTTAACTCCTCAATCACCGCCGGTTTGATGCGTCCTTCGACCTGTACCGCGCCGGGATTGAACTTGTGATCGTCGAAAGAACTGACAAGATGCGACGTTTCAAAACGTGGCGCTTCGACCGCCTCCTGCGGATTCATGCCGAACTCGATGACGTTGAGCAGCACCTGGAGCAAAGCCTGATCCTGATTGTCTCCGCCCGGTGTAGAAAGCGCGGCGAATGGCCGGCCGTCTTTCATAACCAGTGTCGGCGAAAGCGTGATACGCGGTCGCTTGCCCGGTTTGATCTCATTGGGATGACCGGGCGTCAGCAGAAAGCTCTGCAACCGCGACGAGATCGGGATGCCGGTGTCGCCGGCTATGAATGATGGCAACCATGCCCCGCTTGGGGTCGCTGAAAAAACATTGCCCTGCGCATCGATTACGTTAACGCAGGTCGTATCGTGTGCGCGTATTGCCTCAGGTATCTCTGACGGCCCGACCTCCGCCAAGCCGATTAATTGCGCCAGAGATTTTTTGTTGATCGGATCTCCGGGACGCTGTTCGAGTGAAGCAGACTTCGGATCAATCAAGCTACGCCGCAACTCAGCATAATCTCTTGACAACAATTCCGCGCCCGGCACATTCACGAAACGCGGATCGCCATAGTACCGGTCACGGTCAGCAAACGCCAGCTTCATCGCTTCAGTCATCGTGTGCAAATAGTCCGCCGAATTGTGCTGCATCGCCTTCAGGTCGTAGCCTTCGAGCAGGCCGAGCATCTGCAGGAAAACAGGCCCCTGGCTCCAGAAACCGACTTTGTAAATTTCGTAGTTGCGATAACTGATCTTTGTTGGCTGTTCGATCCCCGCGCGAAAAGAGGCAAGGTCGCTCGCTCGCATCAAGCCGCCGGCTTTCTCAATCGCATCGCAATAACGTTTCGCGACTGGTCCGCGGTAAAAGTAATCGCGCACAGCTTCGAGAGATGCGTGGCGTCCTCGCCTGGCATTCTTCTTTTCGACTTCAACAAGTTCACGCAGGGTTCTCGCCAGGTCTTTCTGCACGAAGATGTCACCGACTTTTGGTTCCTGCCCATTGGGCAAAAAGACTGCGCGCGATGAAGCCCACTGTTCAAATACCTTGCGCGTGTTGCGGATATAGTTCACGCGTAGCTCGTCGATCGGAAAAGCTTCTGCTAATTCAATGGCGGGCTGGAGTACATCTGCCAGTTTCATGGTGCCGAAGTTGTCTAATGCGACGATCATCGCATCAAGCACTCCCGGCACTGTTGCCGCCAATGGCCCGGTTGACGGGATGGAGCCAGGCTGGTTGTTGTTACGCCCGGAACCACCATCTTTGTCCTCACCAGTGGCAGCGCGTCTCTCAAAAAACTCTCTTGTGGCAAGCGCGGGGGCAGTGCCCTGTCCATTTATCGTGATGACGGTTTTGTCTGCGGGCTTGATTATCACCGGCACTTCACCGCCGAAACCGAAGTGCGAAAATTCAATGACCGACCCTGCGAAAACTGCGGCTACCCCCGCATCAACTGCGTTGCCGCCGCGATGAAGCATCCGCAAACCTGCTTCAGTCACAAGCGGGTGCCCACCCGCGACCACTCCGCGCGTCCCGCGCACAGGCGGTCTGAAAGTGTCGGTGCGCGATGGCGTTTGAGCCAGAAGCGAGGAGACAATTGAGACGGTCAGGAAGAAAAAAAATAGCGGATGATTCGTTCGAGTTCTCACGGCGATTCTCCGATGTTGAAAAGATATCCCAAGACGTTTGCGACCTTACCCAACTTCTATCAAATCTTCGGGCGCGCGGCAATCTCAAATGAAGAGAGAATACGAAACAAACGAAAATAACGAAACAAACGAAAAAAAGGCAGGGGATAGGGGTTGGGTGTTGGGTGTTGGGTGTAATGGTGAAAGGGTGAAGAGGTAAACAGGGTTGATCAAGTTATTACCCTCAGCCCCTAACCCCTATCCCCTGCCTTTTTTTCGTTTGTTTCGTTATTTTCGTTTGTTTCGTATTCTCTCTTCTATTCTCTTCTATCGAATTTGTCCGAACTGACAAAATTGTGTTAAATTTCAACCGGAATTTTTTAATTTGTAGGAGGCAGGATAACCACTATGCCGATTTATGAGTATGTCTGTGGAAAGTGCGGTCACCATTTAGAAATTATGCAGAAGATGAGTGACAAGCCTTTGACCAAATGCCCGCAGTGCAAAGGCAAACTAGAAAAGATCTATTCACAGACCAGCTTCCAGCTTAAAGGGTCCGGCTGGTATGCAACTGATTACACCGGTCCCGGCAAGACAGAGAAAGCTGAAAAAGGCGAAAAGAGTGAGAAGAAAGAGGCGACGACGACTTGTGCGACAACAGGCGGTCCTTGCGCTACAGGCAAATGTGACAACTGAGTTCTCGGGAATAAAGCGTTGAAGCAATCAACCGTAACATCGAGGGACAGAGGAAGAATTCAGAAGGCGCCGGCTTTCGCCTTGCTCTTCTGTGCCCTGGCGCTTTACACAGCAGTGGCGTTTGCGCAATCCGGTCGCAGCTCGACCTCAGGCCGGCGCACTACCGCTGTCCCTGTCATCGCCCAGCGCATCGACGACCCTAACAAGCCAAAACCACTTCTTTCAGGCGGTTCCAACCAAAACGAAGAAGACGAAAAGATCGTCCCGAAGAGCGCCCTCGAGCTCTTCGATGGCGGCGTGCTGCAAAGAATCGAATCCTTCGCGCCTGACCCGACACCTGCGCGCATTGTCGTGCTGATGGACAATTCTGCAACACTGCAGACCGATGTCAAAAAGCTCGCAGCGGTGCCCGCCGCATTTGCGCCGGAGATTTACGAAGGCGATAAGGTGATGGTCATCGGCTACGACCTGAAGCCGGAAATCATCACCGAATTCACAGACGATCCGAATAAGTTACAGAATACGCTCTCGCTGCTCCGCAAGACCGACACGCCGCACCTCTTCGACGCGTTAAACGTTGTCATGGAAGATGTGATGAGACCCGAAGTAGGGTTTTCAAAACGCGTGGTCGTCATTGCTGGTGACGGGCTCGATCGCGACAGTAAGATCAAATTCGACGAGATCCTCGCCAAGTTGCAGAACGAAAACATCACCATTTACGCAATTCAAGTGCGCGACCGCACTCGCGGAGCATTGCGCCGCGATGCGCCGAAACCGGTTGACGCTTTGCAGCAATTGACTGAAGGCACGGGCGGCAAGATCTTTTCGATTGAC
>JAKEHZ010000218.1 GCA_022614735.1 Acidobacteriota bacterium
ACTGTTATGATCTGATCGTTTTACCGCTGTCTGCGAGACACAAAATCGCTGAAACTCCTGAAGCCCCGTTCTATCCCGAAGACAAGGAGTCAAAGGATGGGCACTGATGCTCTAACTTTTGGCCGTCTGCGCGGGTTCGGCGCAACGGACATTTTTCTGTTGCTACTATCGATTGTCAGCAGCGCGATCTACTTTGCAACGCAAAGATGGCAGCCCTTCACCGGGAGCATCGTTCTCAAAGCTTTGAGTATTGCCACATTGGCATTGCTGGCGTTTCGATTACTGCGTGAGCCGTCAGATCGGAATAGTGGTGTCGGATGGCTGCGAGAGCGGGACAATTTGATCCTCGGCGCCGCGCTGAGCATCTCCTGTTTCGGCGATATCTATCTAGATCTCGATCCGGCGCGCAATTTTCGCTATGGACTGGTTTCCTTCCTCATCGCCCATTTTATTTATATCTTGCTCTTTGTCCGTTACTGGCCGCGCCCATTGAGACCAAATATCAGGCAATTGTTGCTTGCCGCGCTTGTACTGATCTACAGTCTGATGATGTCCGATTGGTTGTCGCCAAGCCTGGGCGCTTATGCCAAGCCTGTCATGCTTTACCTGTGTACAATTACTGCAATGGTCGTCACAACAATCCTGGCCGGATTCTCAAAGCCCTGGATATGGCTTGGCGCAATACTCTTTTTGATTTCCGACACGATCATCGCTGCCGATAAGTTCAAAACTGTTGTCCCGTTGCGCGAATATCTGGTCTGGGGAACTTATTACCTCGGTCAATACGGCATCGCAATCGGGTTTTTACGCGAGAAACTCGGAGAGAACAAAATTGGTTGAACGGCCCGGCAACGGATTATGTGGAGCGAGTGCATATCAGTTACCTCTGCAGATATGTTCCGGCAACCCATCCTTCCCGGTTTCCCGCGCGAACTCTTATCCACTCAACGTCATCGACATAATCGGCATCTCCGAGGTCCTCGACCCTCTGGCCATATCGCAAACGGGTGATTTCACCACAGTTATAGCCCGGGCAACTACGCATTACGACGTTTGATCCCCTTACTCGAAGAGTTCCCCACCGACTCGGTCGATTGATACCATCTATACCAAATTCGCCACCACCAGGACGTAGTATCCCCAACCCGCCATAGTACCAATTGATGGAAAGTAAAGTCAGAAGCGCCCCGGCCAGAAACCCCAAAAATCCCTGGTTGTAGTCCCTTTTCAGATATAAATCCTCCGCCGATTGAGCGAAGTCACCCTCGCTGAAACCGGTAGAGAGATTATTCACGGCTCCTAAATCAGTGTCTGGCAATAAATATTTCATAGCTTCACACTTTCTTGCGTCGGGAGTTTCTTAACGTGAAATGAGAGTTTGTCTGAAAGTCTTTCTACTCTCTCACTCAAGATCTTGCCGGCTTACCCATCCATCGAGAGACCTATAGCGAATCTTGTACCACCGTTCGGAATCAACAATTGATTCCTGACCAAGATAAGTGATCGTCGTGCCGTATGGCAGACTTTCGATCTCTGCGCAATTATAACCCGGACATTCCCTCATCCGGAGGCCCGATACTCTAACTCGCAGAGTAGTGGGCCCGGTATTACTCCGCGGAGGAGGTTGCCCAAATGAACTGTCGCTTCCAGCCGCACCTGTCACCTGCAGTAGACTTCTAGCGACCCAGCCTTCTGTTCCGCCCGCGCCCACTCTGAGCCACTCCACAGCATCGCGGGTCTCCCTCTCTCTGAGATCAGTTACTGTTGTACCCATCTGCAAAGAGGTGATTACTTCGCAGTCAAGTCCGGGACATGCACGGAGGTTGGCGTTTGAGCCCACGACTCGAAGGAGATTGGACGAAGTACTGCTCCTTGGTGGACTGGTTTGCCCCCCTCCTCCGATGGGGCCGTATTCACTTGGTTGCGTGCTGAAATCGAATAAGCTCGTTATCGGCCTGAGAGCCTCCCAACCGCCGCCTCTGTAATACATCAAGAAGATTACCAGGAGTGCGCCGGTGAGAAATCCGCTTCCAAGAAATCCAGATTCTCTCCTGAACTTATAACTGACAGGCCTCCCGAATTCCGGATGAGCGTGGAATTCCGAATGATTATCTCCAACCAGCCGATCATCATAATGAACAACAGATGTCATACGTCTAGATCCTTTCAGTGAGGATGGAAATACACCATAAACGAGCCGGGGGGCCGGGTAAGATGTTAACACATGGCAGAGGTTTTTTTTGAGTTCTGCAGGTAGCTTAGAAACTGAGCTATCGCCAGGACGCCAGTTATGCAAGATATTACCTCAAGAGCTACTCATATCGCAGAGCCACAATCGGATCGAGTCTTGCCGCTTTCCAGGCAGGCCACAGACCGAAGATCAAGCCGATACCGACGCTGGAGACGAAGCCCGCGACCGGAGCCCAAAGGGGTACATAAGACGGAACGATCATTTTGATCAGTAAAGTCGTCAGCCATCCAACGAGCAACCCAATCAGACCGCCTAAACCGGTCAGCGTCATCGCCTCAATCAGGAACTGCCACATAATATCGCGGCGGCGCCCGCCGATGGCCTTGCGAATGCCGATCTCGCGCGTTCGCTCGGTCACCGACACGAGCATGATATTCATCACGCCGATGCCGCCCACCAATAACCCGACCGATGAAATAGCGATCATGGCAATGGCTACACCAAGTGTGATCGAGCGGAAAGTTTCAATAATCGAATCAGCGGTTGAGATGCCGAAATTGTTCGGTTTGTCGAATGGCACCTGGCGTCGAATACGGAGAAGATCAGTTATCTGATCGATCGCTAGTTTCAGCATCCCGGGCCTCGCGACGGCAAGGATGAAAACATCTTCGGCATTGGGTTTAAGTTTATGCGCGACACTGTAGGGCACGAAGATGATGTTATTCTGATCGTTGCTGCCCTCGCCGCCTCCAAAGAGTTGCTCACGTTTTTCGAGCACACCGATGACGCGGAATTCGCGCCCGCCGATAGTGATCAATCTCTCGAGCGGATTGAGGAAAGGGAAATACTGCTCCGCGACAGAGGCGCCGATAACGCAAACCTCATCACGGCTCTCATTCTCCTGCCTGGTGAAGAATCGTCCTGAAGAGACAAACCAGATGCCGGCGTTTTCATATTCGGGCAGCGTCCCTTGCAGGATTATTGCTGCCGATTCCTTACCATTGGCTTTGACGGAGAGCTTGCGGCCAAAGTAATCGTTTGTGATGTTGAGCAATGGCACGGCGATGCTGATCGTAGACAATTGAGCGATAGCGACCGCATCATCATAAGTCAGGGTTTTGCGCATGCGCTCTTCGCGCGTGGGCGGGCCGAAACGCATCCCTCGCTCAAATTTGTAGAGAAAGATAGAATTTGTCCCGAAAGATTCGATCTCTTTGGTGACGGCATAATCGATACCGCTGATAATCGAGGCAATCGCCATGACCGTCCAGACGCCAATGACAACACCGAGTACCGTCAGGAAGGACCTCAGTTTGTTACTGCGGAGCGTGTCGAGCGCCATCATCAGGTTTTCGTAGATCTCAGAAGTAGTGATTCTCATATGCCCAACACCTATTCAGCTCTCAAGGCCTCAATCGGATCGAGCGTCGCGGCTTTGCGCGCAGGCAGAATTCCTGAGAGGACACCGACCAATCCGGACACACTGACTGCGACAATGACAGCCGTGATCGAAAGATAAGTCGGGAAAAATACCGCCGTCAATATGCGGCCCGCGACCCAGGCAATGAATACGCCTATTGCGCCTCCAATTGCTGAGAGCGTGATGGATTCAATCAAAAACTGATGGAGAATATCCGTTTTCCGCGCCCCCAGACTCTTACGAATGCCGATCTCTTTCGTCCGCTCGGTCACCGAAACAAGCATGATATTCATAATCACGATGCCGCCGACTACCAGCGCAATCGCAGGCACGGCGATCGCCACGATAAAGATCGGGCCGAGCACCCGGTCGCGCAATCCCATAATTGCATCCGGAGTCATAATGCCGAAATTGTCCTTATCACTGTATTTCAAGGCGCGACGGGTACGTAGTAAGGCGCGGGCTTCTTCGACGGCTTCATTGAACTGGTCATCGTTTTTGGCGGTCGCAAGCATATAGAAGCTGCGTTGGCGGACGGCCGGGCCGAAATTTTTAATATAGGTCCTGATCGGGAGAGTAATGAAAATGTCCTGCGGTATGCCGAAAACTGTGCCTTTGGCCGCGGCGATACCGGCGACGCGGTATGGCATTCCGTTGACCGTGAGCTCCTGGCCGACCGCGCTTATATTCGGGAAGAGCCTGTTCGCGACATCAGCGCCGATGAAAGCGACATTTACCGCCGAACTGTCCTCGCTGTTGGTGAAATAGCGCCCTTCACCAATGTCAATGTTTTCAATGTCGACGCAATTCGCCGTTGCTCCATCAACGAAGACAGCATCCATCGTCTCATTGCCCCGTTTGACCTGTGAAGGCGTGCCGAGAGCTTTCGCGCCGATCTTATCGACTAACGTCGCCCGCTCGCGCAAGTAATCGTAGTCATCGAACGTCAGGTCTTTGTTGCGACGCTGCGCCTCTGCAATCGAGTCCGTATTGCGCCAATCATCAAAACTGAAGCGACGAATGCTGAACGATTTCGCGCCGATCCCTGCGATCTTTTCGTCAACATAGCGGTTGAAACCCTGAATCAGCGAGACGACGATAACTACCGCCGTCACGCCGATAATCATTCCGAGTAGCGTCAAGCTTGAACGCAGCTTGTGCACCCAAATCGCGTCAAAAGCCAGTTTGATAGTCTCTGAGAAATTCATACGAGTTTCATGACGATTGGGCGAAGATTTTGGATACGGGTATCTCGGTAGCAAAGTTTCAACACGAAGGGTCAAAGGGTCAAAGGGTCAAAGGGGAGATAATGGCTTGATTTATTTCTTCTTTGACCCTTTGACCCTTTGACCCTTTGTGTTGAAATAGTGCCTTCCGTACTTTTTATCATCGTGAAAACGTGACATCGGCGGTCATATTAATAGCATCATCATTCGCATCCACGCGCATCTTCGATAACCTGAAGTTGATTTTTTGTTTCCTTGTCACGTAGAGATTGCCGCCTGCATCGACTTCCAGTCTGACCGGCAGCGAAAATTCGCGGCCGAAGAAAGACGGGATTTCGATCCGGTTCAGCCAACGATCTATCTGCACAGTTGCGGTGCGATTAATTCCGACATTCCGACCGGCGATTTTCACACTGAAACGAAGGTTGATCGGCAAGCTGGCCCCGGGAACTGCACGCATCACGATGCGCTCACCTTCACTGATAGTTTGCAGAGGCACAATTCTGTCTTCGATCGAAAAAGTCGTATGAGGGGACAACCGGTATGGCACTCCATATTCGCGCCCGCGCAACCGCGCGTCAACCTCGCCTTGAATGCTCAAACGCAAGTCGAGGCTGCCCTCCGCAATGCGCGCAATGCTCAAGTGACGCACATCCGCCTGCCCCTGACCGCCTTCGACATCGGTGTAATTGAGAACTCTGACCAGGGTATCGACCTCTTCCGTGCGCACGCGACCAGGCTTAAGACTGATGCTGAAATCATTTCCATGCGCAACCGCGATCTGCTCAAGGAGCCTGCTGATAACGCGGCGATTCAAACGCAGGCGCAGATCGCTATTGCTCGCGAGGTTTTCACTCAATCGTGCAACCTCGTTTTCCAGGGCAGGAAGATCATAATCCTGAGAGCCAGGGAACGATGTCCGAAGCACATTTTCCCCATCTCCAGCCGGCCCCGGTCCCTGAACCATCTGCAGGCCGAGCGCCAGTCGTTTGTCCAACACGAGCAGAGATGAGATATGGAATCTGAGTTGCGATCGATAATCCGGCGTAGAGATTTCCATCGGCGGTGAGGCTTCAACATTGAAGCGACTGGCCCGGATCTGCATGGCCTCCGCGATCTCCAGCGGGATTTCGAGTGGCGGAAGCTCATCGTTCCACTTCTTCGGCGAGAGCCAGCTGCCAAGAAAAGTTTTTAAAAATAGCGATGTGAATGGCCCATTCGTCAAATCAACATTGGTAATTCGAAATGGCACCTGGAAAACATCATCTCTCATCTCACCAGTGCCCAGACGACCCGTCAATAGCAGGTTTACGCTAACTGTTGATTTCGCCTGGACGCCGATCTTCACAACCGCCGCCGCCGGTTTGAGCTCGCATTCAATCGAAGTCAGCTGCAAAATGCCACCATTCGACATGAGGATTTGTAGACCCACCAATTGCCTTGCAGCATTGGTGATCATGCGTTCGCCCATGACCACTGTCACATCGGCACTGCGCAGTGAATCAGAAAGTCTGATCTCGTCGCGCAATCTCCTCAGTTCGTTGAGGCGCTGTGCTTCGCTGATCTCCTGACCGTAGACGAGTCGCTGATATGACTGTGAGAAAAATAGAAGAGCGATGAGCGGGATTATGAGACGCGATTTATTCGAGGTTCCTTGATACATAACAGTTCCCAGAGATTTTCCAGGAGGCAGTGCCATTATACCTATATTTGCTATTCAGTCGCATGGAGGTATGCTAGAGTAGAATACGAAGCAACAAGATTTGGCGAAAATAACGAAACAAGCGAAAAGGCCGAGAACTTTTCGTTTGTTTCGTTATTTTCGTTTTTTTCGTATTCTCTCTCGTCCACCTAATATCATACTTTGCTCAGGAACTGATTAATGACCGGATTATCCACACTCGATCTGGCTGTCATCGTCATATACCTCATCGGCATTACCGCTTTCGGACTTTACGTCTCGCGGCGCGTTAAGGACACCGAAGGATTTTTTATGGGCAATCGCCGCTTTGGTAAAGCGTTAATGATTGCCCAGGCCCTCACAACAGGGACGCGGGCAGATTACGCAATTGGCGTTGCCGGCGCCTCCTATGAAATCGGGATGGCAGGAATTTGGTACCAGTGGATGTGGATATTTTCAACCCCGTTCTTCTGGCTGCTCTCGCCGATCTTTCGCCGCATGCGCTATGTAACGACAGCCGATTTTTTTGAAGAGCGGTTCAGCCGCTCACTCGGCATCGGATATTCGTTCTTCGCGCTCTACCTCTTTATGCTCTGGCAGGGGACGATCATCAAGGGCGCAGCGACGACGATTACGGCTATCACCGGTCTGCCTGAGGCATGGATGATCTGGGGAGTGACCGCTCTCTTTGTGCTCTTTGGAATTGCCGGTGGCCTGGTCGCAACAGTGACGACCGACTTCATTCAGGGCATTTTCATTATTATCCTTTCGTTCCTGATCATCCCATTCGGATTGAATGCGGTCGGCGGTTTTTCAGGGTTACACGCGAATCTTGATCCGCAAATGTTCTCTCTCATCGCGCCGAAGGAGTTGACTCTGTTTACCATCACCATGCTTGTGATCAGCGGCCTGGTCGGTATTGTCGCCCAGCCGCATCATATGGCCGTCGCCGGCAGCGGCAAAACGGAGATGAATTGCCGTGTCGGTTGGTGCTACGGTAACTTCATCAAGCGTCTATGCACTATCGGGTGGGCGCTGACCGGTGTCTTCGCGGCGGTGCTTCTTACGAATGACGCCTCGATCAGAGCTCATCGCGAATTAGCATTCGGCGTGATGATCAAACAACTGCTCCCGACCGGGCTGATCGGCTTGATGGTCGCCGCAATAATCGCAACCGTGATTGCGTCTTGCTCGGCTTTTATGGTCGCAGGTTCCGCGCTCTTTACCCGCAATCTTTACAAACGTTTTCTGAAACCTGCGTCGGATGACGCGCATTATTTGCTCGTCGGCCGTATCGCCTCAGGCGTGCTTACTGTCGGTAGCCTGTTGATCGCGCTCTACATTCCATCGGTCATCAAGGCGACGATTCACTTTGTTGAGATCGTTGCTTTCGTTGGAATCCCGATGTGGGTTGGGATCATCTGGGCGCGTGCCAACCGGTATGGCGCATGGGCCAGCGTCACGAGCGGTCCCGCAGTATACTTCTTCACCGGTAGTTATCTGGGTTGGGAGAAGGGACCTCAGTTGCTCGCCTCACTGCTGGTCGGGTTTGTGGCTATGATCATCGTCAGCTTGATGACGCAACCCGAAACAGCTGAGCGGCTGCATCGGTTTTACGCGCTACTACACACGCCCGTTGGCGAAGAGCAGAATCTTGAACGCGCTGGTGTAAAAGTTATTCTGGAGTAGAAGCAATGATTGCAAAAGATGACGAGGCTCGCGCTCAGGAAGTAATTTCCCAGACCGGCAGCTTGGAGACGCAAACGATCTCGCATATCGTGCCTCCCGTTCCCCGCTCGCGTCTGGAAGAAGAGGGCCAGTCACTGCTGATCGTAGATTTGCTGCGACTCCCGCGAATATTCAGCTATCGGCGATATAGACTGGATGTCCTGGGATTTCTTGCGGCCTGGCTCTGGGTCGCGCTGTTACTCGCGTTGGGATACTGGTTGACAATGATCGGAGCTTGAATTAAGGGCAAATGAAGATCAGGGGCAAGACCGGAGCCGGCGATAATTTAGTTGATCTGTTCATCAGCGATGGACGGATCACCGAAATCCGCCCTGCCGATATTTCACAGACCAGTGATATTGGTGATCAGGACCTGCGCCTCGCCCCCGGTCTGATTGACATTCAGCTCAACGGATACGACGGAGTCGATTTCAACGATACAAACACCAGTGCCGAACAACTTGCCGAGGCAACAATGCGACTCTGGCGAACCGGAGTTACAGCTTTCTGTCCGACTGTCATCACCGAATCAGCCGAGCACATTACCGGATGTCTTTCCAACCTCATTCGCGCGGCCGACGAATTTCCTGAATTTCAGCGAGCGATGCTCGGCATTCACCTCGAAGGGCCGTTCATTTCATCTGAGGATGGGCCGCGAGGCGCGCATCCTCGAGCACACACGCGGCCGCCCGACTGGGATCAATTCCAGCGCTGGCAGGAGACTGCGGAGGGGCAAATCCGGATCATCACGCTTTCACCTGAATGGCCTGAAAGCGCTAAATTCATCGAGCGTGCAACTGACTCGCGCGTCATCGTCGCTATCGGCCATACCGCCGCTACGCAGATGCAGATCACGGATGCTGTACGAGCCGGCGCCAGGCTCTCAACCCATCTCGGCAATGGCTCGCACGCGAAGATCGATCGACATCCGAATTACATCTGGGAACAATTGGCAGCGGATGAACTCTGGGCTAGTTTCATTGTTGACGGCCATCACCTGCCATCATCGGTCGTCAAATGTTTTCTGCGTTGTAAAACAACAAGACGCAGCATTCTCGTGACTGATGCGATTGCAGCGGCAGGCAGGCCCGCAGGCCAATACCGGCTCGGTAACATTGAAGTCGAAGTCACTCCGGAGCGCCGAGTTTGCTTGCCCGGCACGCCATACCTGGCAGGCTCAGTATTAGAGATGCACGAAGCTGTGGCGAAGACAGTGCTTTACTCGGATGCGACGCTTGATGAGGCCCTGGAGATGGCGAGCAGGAACCCGGCTCAAATGCTGGATGTGGATGACCGGTTTGGCTCACTCGAAACCGGGATGCAAGCGGACCTGGTTTTGTTTCGATGGAATAATGGAGCGAAAACTTTAGATGTCGGTACAACTATGATAAATGGCAAGGTTGTTTTTCAAAACTTGTGGTGATGAGGACATTTGATTGCGGATTGCGGATTGCGGATTGCGGATTGATGTGCAGATCACGCATTCACAATCCGCAATCCGCAATCCGCAATCCGCAATCAAATGGCTTTTCCACATGCGTTGAAAGGAGCAAGAATGAACAGACAAGACATCAGCGGGCGCGTTGCAATCGTCACGGGCGCAAGCACGGGTATTGGTCGCTGGGCCGCAATAGCATTGGCCGAATGCGGCGCGGCAGTCGCAATCAACTATCACCGCAACCAGGAAGGCGCAGAGGAGACAAAACGGCTCATCAACGGAAAACCCGGACGCGTGATTATCGTTCAAGCCGATGTGTCAACGAAATCGGGCGTACGGACACTCGTTGATGCGACACGAGCGCAACTTGGCCCGATTGACATTCTCGTCAACAATGCCGGCGATTTGATTCAGCGCTGCTCATTGCTCGATTTCAGTGAAGAGACCTGGGACCGTGTCATGAATCTCAACTTCAAAAGCGTGCTGCTCTGTTCGCAGGCTGTGATGGCCGAGATGATGGAACGCAGACGCGGCGCGATCATAAACGTCGGCTCGATTGCAGGGCATCACGGCGGCGGCCCTGGTGCGGCTGTCTACGCTGCAGCCAAAGCGGGCGTTATGTGTTTGACGAAAGGCCTGGCGAAAGAGCTCTCCTCCTACGGCGTTCGCGTCAATGGTGTTGCTCCGGGCGTGATCGAAACGCCTTTCCACGAACGAATGTCAACGCCGGAACTCCTGCAGCAATTTGTCGCCACCATACCGATGGGACGTCTCGGGACGGCTGAAGAGTGTGGGCGCGTGATTGCATTTCTGGCCTCCGATGCGGCAAGTTACATCCACGGTGAGATGATTGAGATCAATGGAGGACAGTTGATGGTGTGAAGCTCTTGATTGCGGACTACTGATTGCGGATTGCGGATTGCGGATTTGAATATGAAAGTTCCTCTTAAATCCGCAATCCGCAATCCGCAATCAGTAGTCCGCAATCAATTATTTCCAGTATCTCCTCTGAATAGTTTGCCACTGGTCGCGCCGCATCCAATCGGAAAAGAAGAGTATGATGAACCGCAGCAGACTGAGTGTGACAGCAATGGCGGACCAGGCGAGTAATTGCAGCATTAGTGGCCTGCTACCGAACCACCGGAATACCGCGCATAAAGCAATAAACCCGATTAGCAGGTAATGAGCCCCTGTAAGCAATTCGCGTTTTGTGTTGCTCGCCATATCCCCGAACAGAGATGATACTTATTGAAACTTTATTTTGTCTTATTCTGTCAATGTTAGCACGTAAAATTTCAGATTTAATTTTATGTCTTGGAGGTTGTCTATGACAAATAATCATTTTGGTCTTGATCTTTTCAAGATTCGAGCATACTGGCTGATGATCACTCTTCTTATCCTTTGTGCCTCGTGCTCAAACAACCCGGTTGCCTCAAAACCGACTGTTGCTGATGCCGAAAAATTCGTGGCCGAAGCAGAGAAAAGATATTTGGCTGTGACGATCAAAGACAGCCGAGCCAGTTGGATACAGAGCAACTTCATAACTGATGACACTGAGGTCATCGCCGCCGAAGCAAGAGACGAGCTCACTAAAGTCGTCAAAGAGCTGGCCGAGGAATCTCGCAAATTCGATGGGCTCAGCCTGCCTGAAGACATCGCGCGTAAAATCAAGCTGTTGAAGCTTGCCGTTCCATTGCCCGCTCCAAGCGATCCGAAAGAACGAGAAGAATTGACCAGAACCGTCGTCAAGATGGAGAGCTTATATGGGAAGGGCAAATATTGTCCTGACGGTGAGACAGGTAAATGCCTGAGCCTCGGCGATCTGGAAACAATACTCGCCGAAAACCGCAATCCTGAGGAGCTGAAGAAAGCCTGGCTTGGCTGGCATCAGGTCTCGCCACCTTACCGGAAAGATTATGCGCGTTTCGTTCTCCTGGGTAACAAAGGTGCGAGTGAGATGGGTTTTAAAGACCTCGGAGCGATGTGGCGGTCGAATTACGACATGGAGCCTGATGCGTTTGCTGCCGAGATGGAGCGCCTCTGGCAGCAGGTCAAACCGCTCTACGATTCGCTCCACACATACGTGCGCGGAAAGTTGCGGCAGAAATATGGCGATGCTGTTGTACCGGCCAGTGGCCCGATCCCGGCACATCTTTTCGGGAATATGTGGAGCCAGCAGTGGGCCAACATTTATGACGTCGTTAAGCCACAGACGAGCGCGCCGGCATACGACCTGACGAAAGTTCTCACTGCCAGAAAGACAGATGCAAAACAGATGGTGAAATATGGTGAGACATTCTTCAATTCGCTGGACTTCCAAACTTTACCCAACACCTTCTGGGACAGATCTTTGTTCCTCAAACCGCAAGACCGTGAAGTCGTCTGCCATGCCAGCGCCTGGGATATTGATAATCAGAAAGACGTGCGACTGAAGATGTGCATCAAGATCAACGATGAGGATTTCACGACTATTCATCACGAGCTCGGGCACAACTATTATCAAATGGCATACGCGCCGCAGCCGCCGCTCTATCAGAACAGCGCGAATGACGGGTTTCACGAAGCGATTGGTGACACGATTGCGCTCTCAGTCACTCCCGAGTATCTGAAGAAGATCGGATTAATCGACAATGTGCCTGATGAAAAAGCAGACCTCGGGCTATTGATGAGGCTCGCTCTCGACAAAGTCGCTTTTTTGCCGTTTGGCTATCTTGTCGATCAGTGGAGATGGAAAGTATTTTCCGGCGAAGTCGGGCCGGGAGATTACAACAAAGCGTGGTGGGAGTTGCGCGAGAAATATCAGGGCATTGCGCCGCCTGTGCCGCGCAGTGAGGCTAATTTCGATCCTGGAGCAAAATATCACGTCCCGGCCAACGTCCCTTACGCGCGTTACTTCCTCGCACACATCCTGCAATTCCAGTTTCATCGGGCCTTATGCCGCGAGGCCGGAATTAAGGGCCCGCTCAATCGTTGTTCGATCTACGGCAATAAACAAGTGGGCGATCGGTTGCAGAAAATGCTGGCGATGGGACAGAGCCGTCCGTGGCCGGAAGCTCTGAAAGCGCTGACCGGGGAAGACAAGATAGATGCGACGGCGATCCTCGATTACTTCGCGCCGTTGAAGACCTGGTTGGATGAGCAGAACAAACTCCTGGCCGCGAAGTGAGAAGAAGAGGGAAAACGGAACAAACGGAAATAACGGAACAAACGGAAGTTCTCTAGCATTTTTCCGTTTGTTCCGTTATTTCCGTTTGTTCCGTTTTCCCTCTTCTTTAATTTACCCCAAAATCTGATCGAGCTTCATCGCCGCCATAATATTCCCCTCCACTTTGATCTGGCCGACCATCACAGCCATCATCGAATTGATCTCTTTGCGACGAAGTTTGTTCAACGTCTCGAGCGACATTTTCAATGTCACGTCAGCAGGGTTGTCTTCGTTGGTCACACTATTGGGCTCCGACTTGCCATCAATGAAGATTACCCTTCCATCATCGAAAGCAAATTTGATTGTGGCATCGAGTCCGGAATTTTCCCCGAGCCTTTCGCGCATTCCAGCGGTTAGCTCATCAACAGATAAATCTCTGGTTTCTTCCGTCACTGTTATTTCTCCTCAGAAAAAGATCAACCGCCAAGACGCCAAGAAAGCCAAGAAAGCGGCAAGACCTTGGCGTTCTTGGCGTCTTGGCGGTTGATCTTTTTCATTGTTATTCGCCTTTGATCGGTTGCGAATTGAAATGCGTTTGCCTTCCTGCCTGCAACTTCGCAATCTGCTCAGCCGCATTCTCGACAGATTCCTTTCCAACATGAATCGCAAAATCGATTGCGAATTTGCGCGTCTCATTCGGCTTGAGCTTCGGTACACGTCCGGCCTTACGCTCGATGCTTCGATTGGCTGGTGAGCCTGTGCCCGGCTCCAGTCCGGTGACATATCCCTCTTCCAGCGCCGTTGTGTTCTTCCATAGTGTGAAATAAGGCAATTGCTCGAGCGAATAGGACATCGAAACAGCTCGGTCGCCGGCTGCGTTGCGCAACATCACTCTCGTGCGAGTTGTTTCATCGCCGAATGGCACAAGCACATAGACCTGTTCGATGAATCCTTTCGTAGGACCAACATATTCGGCATATTGGTTAGTGCTCTTCGCCGCGTGAGCATTGAAGGGCGTCACCTGCTTTATCGCGCCGACAAACCGCGAACCGGCTTCAAGCAGTGGTGGGCCGTAATTCGCATGATAGATGATCTGAAATTCTTGATCGTAAGCGCCGTAGTTTGTGATTGAGTCCTCGATGCGAAAAGTGTCAGCACCGGGTTCTGTTGAAATCTCCGTCCACAACTCGAGCTTCGGGCCGTAAAACATCCTTTCATCGACGCGACCACGTATGCGGATGCGATGCGGTGGCGTTCGATCAATAACCACTTCGACTTCCGAAGCCGGGATGTTTGCAATTTTCCCGTGCAGCGTCAGTTCCATCTCGGCTTCGTCACCGGTGTTGTTGATAAACTTGTCTTTGCCCGGATGCCCTGCCCATTCAAGCCCGCAACGCACCATCCATTCATTGAAACCTTCGAGCCAACCCAATCCACCGCGGCTCTGCAGGCTGATGAACTGCGGATGAACGATCTCTTTGACAGGTGAATCCCAACCCAGCCTGACATCGTTCATTTCAACCTTGAGCACTCCCATTCCGCGCGTCGGCACCACGACGAGACTCTGTTTTCCGTTATTGACGTTGATCACGTCAACACCTTCCTGTTTGCCGCCATGCAGGGTGTATTTCTGCACAGACCACGGCGCGACGGATTTGGTATCGAAATCGCGAGATGTGATCTGCCACGTGTCAAGATGAATATTGCGAGACGCGCTGGTGAGCGTTTGGCGGAAAGGCTCAGAATCCGTGTAGATCATAAGAATCGTTGTCAGAGCGATAAGGCAGATGAGTTTCAGCAAGGGCCAACCCCCGGAAAAGAAATAGACAGGATTTACAAGATTAGCCAGGATTTCGATTACATCCTGTTCAATCCTGTAAATCCTGTCCGAAGCTATTTCAAATCTTTACGATCAGCTTCCCCTGATTCGAACCATCGAAGAGTTTATTCACCGCGCGAGGCGCGTTCTGCAATCCGTCGACGACATCGACGCGGTATTTGATTTTGCCATCCATGTACCACTTGCTCAAATCGGCGATTGCTTCCTGTGCACGATTCAGGTAGTCGATCACGATAAAGCCTTCCATCTTCGCTCGTCGGGTCAGGATATTGATCAGGTTAAAAGGTCCGGGAACAGGTGCGGTCGCGTTGTACTGCGAGATCATCCCGCAGATGCTGATGCGCGCGTGAAGATTGATTAGTCTTAACACGGCATCGAGGATTTCGCCGCCGACGTTGTCGAAATAGATGTCGATGCCACTGGGACATGCTTTCTTCAGAGCCTCGCGCACGTCCTCCTTCTTATAGTTGATCGCTCGGTCGTATCCAAGTTCTTCCGTAATCCATTTGCATTTCTCGTCGCTGCCGGCGATGCCAACGACCTGACAGCCTTTGATCTTGCCGATCTGCCCGACGATAGAACCGACTGCCCCGGCAGCGGCTGAGACGACGAGCGTCTCGCCCTCTTTCGGATGTGTGATGTCGAGCAGACCGAAATATGCAGTCAGACCGATGGGGCCAAACAAACCCATATAAGCCGTCAAAGGGATGGCCGGATTGTTCGGCAGCTTCGTCAATGTCGCGCCATCGGCCACTGAATATTCCTGCCAACCGAGAAGACCCTGCACATTGTCACCCGGCTGAAAGTTCGGATGGCGCGATTCCTCGACGACGCCGATAGTGAAACCTGCCATCACCGCGCCCAGAGAGATGGGGGCCATATACGATCCTTCTTCTCTAACCCAGCCGCGATTTGCCGGATCGAGAGATAGATAAAGATTGTGAACGAGAACCTGATTATCGCCCGGGGATTGAACAGGTTCTTCAGCCCATTTGAAATCCGATTCTTTGAGCATTCCGACCGGACGCCCAGCAAGCCGCCATTGATGATTGATTTTGGTTGTCATGAATTTCTCCCCATAAAGGTTTCAAATTTCAAAATTTCCTGGTGCTAATGGATTCTCTCTTCATTCCACAACCACAGAATCCGTTAGCACCAGGAAATTTTGAAATTTGAGATTTAGTCCGTCATGAATTCAACGGCAATATCGAAGAGCGAATACTGGATTGGCTCAAGTCCCAACACCTCACGCACAGGGCGAAAACTGCGGCGATGAATCGGCAATGCGCCCAGTTCACGCAATGACTGAAAATGCGCGGGTGTCGAATAGCCTTTATGCGATGCAAAACCGTAGCCGGGGTACTTTTTATCAAGCTCGATCATCATCGCATCACGCGCTGTTTTGGCAATGATTGAAGCCGCGGCAATGCTCGCCGACAATTTATCGCCGCAGATGATGCCGCGTTGCGCGACCGAACATCCGGGAATCGTCCGTGCATCAACGAGAAGGTAATGCGGCGAGACACTCAGGCACTCAACCGCGCGACGCATCGCCAGTAATCCTGCATGATAGATGTTCAGACAATCGATCTCTTCTACTTCGGCAATGCCGATGGACCAGGCAATTGCATCGGTTTTGATCTGCTCGGCAAGTCGTTCGCGCGTAACCTCGTCCAGCATCTTTGAATCATCGAGCTCGCGTAGCTTGTAACCGCTTGGCAAGATAACCGCACCCGATACCACAGGGCCCGCCAGCGGCCCTACTCCTACTTCATCGACTCCGGCAATAAACTCGAAGCCCTCGGCCCAGAGCTCTCTTTCATATCTCAACAAATGGCGTAACCGTTGACCTTCCGCGCGCTTCTCGTGTTGCCGCGAGCGGATTTTTGCAGCCAGATCACGAGCGCCACGCCGCCCGTCAGCATCAAGCGCTTCGAGCAATCCTTTCGGAATTGGTTCTCGACCATCGAGAAAAACTGTCTTCAATTCCGAGACTGATAGTCGCAGTAAATCTGCTATTGATGACATTGAGATCCGCTTTTATTTCACAGACGTAAATCTAATAGGCGTGGTGATTATAACTTGAGGACTGTGAATAGGAAGAGTGTGAGATAATATTTGCGCTATCCACCTGGGAGTAAGTGATGCTAATCAAAAAGCCTGACGATATTAGAAGCGGCGAGATCACAGACGAAAATCTTTATTTGAATCGTCGCAACTTCATCCGTGCTGCTGTGCTGGCCGGCACTACGACAGCCACCACACTGCTTTATCGTAAACTGGCAACGCCCAGTCGAGAAAAACCGAAAGTCGATCCGGCGACATCAAGTGGCGCGAGCGGTTACTTCACGCCAGAGGGCGAAGCGGCGACCGGGTTCGACGACATCACCAACTACAACAACTTTTACGAATTCTCGACGAGCAAAGAGGCGGTAGCCATCAAAGCGAAAAACTTCGTCACACAGCCCTGGACGGTTGATGTCAGCGGGCTGGTCCATAGACCGAAGACTTTCGATCTTGACGACCTTCTCAAACTCGCACCACTCGAAGACCGCGTCTATCGGCTGCGCTGTGTTGAGGCGTGGTCGATGGTCATACCCTGGTTGGGCTTCCCGCTGGGGAAACTGCTCGAACAGGTGCAGCCGCTCTCTGGAGCGAAATTCGTCAAATTTATGACACTGTTGGATCCGCAGCGGATGCCGAATCAACGCGGTGATGTACTGCCCTGGCCTTATGTCGAAGGGTTGCGTCTTGATGAAGCGATGCATCCGCTGACGATTCTCGCCGGAGGTTTGTACGGCAAGATGCTGCCTCCGCAAAATGGCGCGCCCTTGCGTCTGGTCGTGCCTTGGAAATACGGATTCAAAAGCATCAAGTCAATCGTTCAGATTGTGCTGACAGACAAACAGCCAAACGCCACATGGAGCGCTTATGCGCCGGACGAATACGGTTTCTATTCGAACGTCAATCCAAGCGTCTCGCATCCGCGATGGAGCCAGGCGACCGAGCGCCGCATCGGTGAATGGGGAAGGCGCGATACCTTGATGTTTAATGGCTACGGCGATCAAGTCGCGCATCTCTATTCGGGAATGGATTTGAAGTCCAACTATTAGTTCGCAGTTCGCAGTTCGCGGCAAGAACCGCCCGGTACGAACTTTGAACTGCCTTCTGCGAACTGCGAACTGCGAACTCTCTTATGCCTGATATCAAGTTTGCAAAACTGGTAGTTCTCATCAACTGCGCGGTGCCGATCACATTGCTCGGTTGGGATGCGTATAACCATCGTCTTGGCGCCAATCCATTGGAGTTTGCTACTCACACGACCGGCACATTGACGTTAGTGTTTCTGACTTTGTCGCTGGCTGTCACACCTCTGAGAAAGATGCTCGGACTCCCGTGGCTTATTCAGCTCCGTCGAACGCTTGGGCTGTCTGCGTTCTTTTACGGCAGCTTGCATCTGCTCTGTTATGTCTGGTTTGACAAAGCTTTCAAGCTCGGAGCAATCGGGCAGGATACACTCAAACGGCCATTTATTTTTCTGGGAATGCTGAGCTTCCTAGTCATGGTACCGCTGGCAATTACATCGACGAATAAGATGGTCAGGCGCTTGGGAGGCCGGCGTTGGAATCGCCTGCACAAGCTGGTTTATCTGGCGGCGGCTGCAGGAGTACTGCATTATTACTTGCTGGTTAAAGCCGACACACGAATACCTTTAGCATTTGGATCCGTCCTGGTATTGTTGCTCATTTATCGGATTCTACATAAATTCTTCCCCTCCTCGACTCAGAGGATACCTGCGAGACAAGTCAAGTAGAAGGTTCAGACCACGCAAGATTGGGAGATCGGACTCACGCAAAGCCGCTAAGACGCAAAGGAATTACCTTCTTCTCTTTGCGTCTTAGCGGCTTTGCGTGAGTCCGATCTTCCAAT
>JAKEHZ010000219.1 GCA_022614735.1 Acidobacteriota bacterium
GTTTCGTCTATTTTCGCCAATTCTTGTTGCCTCGCATTCTCTCTTCAGCTGACTTCATGCGGGCATCAGACAGTGACTTCTTCCTTAAGATCTTCCTCGACCACACGGCCGTCGAAAAGATGGATGGATCGATCGGCATGGCGAGCGAAACGCGGGTCGTGTGTCACCATACAGATCGTTGCGCCGCCTCGATGCAATTCGCGCAAGAGTTCCATCACCGCCTCGCCATTTACCGAGTCGAGGTTTCCCGTCGGCTCGTCAGCGAGCAAAATCAGCGGTTCTCCCCCGACTGCTCGGGCGACCGCAACACGCTGTTGTTGACCTCCGGAGAGCTGTGAAGGCAGATGTTTCGCTCGATGCGCCATTCCGACCCTCTCCAGCGCCGCGGTGACGCGCAGTTTGCGCTCAGCCGAGCTCATTCCGCGATACGTGAGCGGCAATTCGACGTTTTCATAAACGGTCAAATCGCCGATAAGATTGAAGCTCTGGAAGATGAATCCGATTTCGCGGTTGCGGATACGTGCACGTTCGGAAAGATTCAAGCCCTGAACAGGCTTGCTGTTGAGGTAGTAACTTCCTTCCGTTGGTGAGTCAAGCAAGCCCAAGATAGAGAGCAGCGTTGATTTGCCACAACCTGACGGTCCTGCGATCGAAACGTACTCACCCTGCCCAATCTCCAAATGCACTCCCGAGAGCGCGTGCGTTTCGACCTCATCAGTGTAAAAAACCTTCGTTACTCCTTCCATTCGTAACAGGGGTTCGCTCATGTTTTTCTCCTTAGAAAATAGTTTTCAGTTTTCTGTCTTCAGTTTTCCGCTTTCAGTGATGCGCGCACCACTGAAAACTGAAAACTGAAAACTGAAAACTGTTATGCAACTCAATTCAATCGAACGCGGGTAGTGTTATCCGGTACCTGGGACGAGGTATCGGATACGATCACTTTTTCGCCGACTTTTAAACCAGTGACGATTTCAATATTGGTCACAGAACCACGTCCAAGCTGAACTGTCGTGGCTTCAGCGTGTCTTTCGTCAGGGTCGAGTTTGAAGAGTCTGATCGTGCTCTTCTCCTGACCGAATGCCGGGCGCTGAACATATAGTACGTTCGGCATTCGCTCAAGTTCGATCGTACCGTCAACGTTTAGATCAGGGCGCGCTCCCAGCGGTAATTCACCCATCAGCGCAACATCAACCAGGACCGTGCCGTTCTGTACCGCCGGATCAATGCGGGTCACGCGACCGGGAATAAAGCCGTTGCGCGTGTCAATTTCGGCGGTCTGCCCGATTACAATGTCTTTCGCCTGAGTTTCGGTGATTCTAACCTCGGCTTTGAGGCGCTTCGGATCAGAGACACGGGCGAGTCTTTGTGCGACTTGCACCCACTCTCCTTCTTGAACGCTCAATTCCTGCAGCACACCATTCATCCCCGCCTTCACCCGCAAATTTTCAACCCTGCTGCGACGCAACTCGAAGAGCGTACGTTGTTGATCGAGCGCAGCCTGCGCCACCGCCAACTGTGTTTTGACTGCCTCAGTATTAATTGCAATGCGCTTCTTTTCCAGTTCATTGCGAGTCCCCAGCTCAGTTGCGCGCGTTCTCAATTGTTTGATGAGCAGCTCGGAATACAAACCTTCTCTCGCTAGCTGTTCATAGGCCTCCGCTGAGAGCTTTGCCGACTGGAACTCACTCTCGACTGTCGCTGCCTGGGCTTGCTGATTGAGCAGCTGCGCTTCGAGTTCGACTTTGCGATTGATATAAGCGGCCTCGGCTGATTTCAATTGCGCCTCAGCTTCCAGCAACTGTTGTTGCACTTCAGGATTACTCAATTCAAAAATGACCGTCTCAGGAGTAACAGTTGTGCCGGCGAAGATCAGCCGCCTTTCAACGCGGCCACTCGTTGTCGCCGGGATCCAAACGACCGCCTCGGGCACGAGCGTGCCCAAACCCCGCACCTGGCGTATCAACTCTCCCTGCCGGACTGTGTCAATTATTACGGTCGCACGTTCGAGTGGCGGGGCGGCGGGCTTCATCTTCATCAGCCCAAAACTCACACCGCCAATCGTCGCCAGCGTCAGCACCAGATAAATCGCTCGCCGAATCTTTTTATTGCGCACGACAGATTTACTGCGAGGGACATCCATAACTCCTCCAAATCATTTCGACTGCAATTCCAGTAAAATCATTCCACAATTTTCCAATGATGAGTAGCCAAGTTTCGTGCCACAACTTGTGATGTACTAAACTCCTCAAATTGACTCATTTAGTCATGATTCAACTGAGACAGCAATCATGCAAGTGTTCGGTTGTGGGACGACAGATTCCCAAAAATGAAATTATCTCGCTAGTTTTGCAATCGAGTTGAGGCCGGAAAATAAAAGTCCCGCCCGCTCAACAGCCGATATCAAACCCTCAGAGAAACCCCTCAGAGAAACCCCTCAGAGAAACCCCTCAGAGATACCGATGCTATCAGTCTTGCTCGCGCTAATACGAAAGGCTATTCTAACCTCTGATAGAGTCGCGATTATAATCAGCGAAATCAATTTGACAATCCTTATCTGGCACTTGAAAAATGAATTCTCCCAATGATTCCGAAAAACGATCATACTGGACGCTGACTCGCATCGGACTGCTCGGCTCAGCGATCTTGCTGGTTGTGGCTATCGCAAGCGCTTATTTCCAGGAAGAGACGAATATTTCGACCGATGTCAACCCTGGTGAGCTTGAGTCTCTGCCTGCCGAAGTCATGCAAACAAGCTTCAATCTGCTCGACGGTGAATCGCGCAAACTCTCAGACTACTCCGGAAAAGTATTGGTCATTGATCTCTGGGCGACGTGGTGTGGGCCGTGCCGGCAAGAAATTCCTCATCTGATTGAGATGGCAAAAGAATACAAAAGCAAGGGAGTGGAAGTGATTGGGTTATCGACGGAAGATCCGGAGACAGACGCAGAGCTAGTCAGAGAATTTTCCAAAGAATTCAAAATCAATTATCCGATTGGCTGGGCCGAGAGGCCTCTCGCAGCGCGCCTCATGAACGGCAAGAATGGAATTCCGCAAAAGATCATCATCGGTCGTGATGGCAAAGTTAAGAAGCATTTCGTCGGCTTCCACCCGATGCTCAGCATTCCACAGATGAGGGCTGTCTTGGACGAAGCAGTGGCAGAAGAATGAGGAGAGGAGAAGATGCTAGATGCTAGATGCTAGATGCTAGGTGAGCGTCCTAGCATCTAGCATCTAGCATCTAGCATCTAGCCTCTTCTTTGAAGGGGACTTATTGGATACAAAACTAGCTGCAGCAAATAATCAGTTTGGTTTTGACCTGTTCAGCCAGCTCCAGCTCAAAGATAAAGACAAGAATATCTTCTTCTCTCCGCTGAGCGTAGCATTCGCGCTCGCGATGACCTATAACGGCACAGCCGGTGAAACTCAACGGGCGATGGCGCGCGCACTCAGACTGGATGGAATGAGCCTCATCGAAGTCAATGAGGCGAGCGCGGCTCTCATGAATTCGCTCAAAAGTTCTGATCCGAGGATTGAGCTCGACATCGCCAATTCACTCTGGGCACGCCAGGGTTTGCAGTTTAAAGAAGACTTTCTCACCCGTAATCGCGAGTTTTTCGGCGCTGAAATCGCTGCGATCGACTTCAGCGATCCGCAAGCCAAATCCACAATCAATAACTGGGTGAGCAAGAGCACCAAGGGGAAAATTCCTGCAATCATTGATCAGATCGACAATCAGATGGTCTTGTTCCTCATCAATGCCATCTATTTTAAAGGCCTCTGGGAAAATAAGTTCGACAAGGCGCTGACGAAAGATGCCCCTTTTCATCTTCTCTCCGGGACTCAGAAACCAGTGCCGATGATGTCGCAATCTGGCGATTATAGTTACCACCTCGGTGATAATTTCCAGGCTATCAGTTTGCCCTACGGCAAAGGCGGCACTAGTCTCTATCTTTTCCTTCCTGACAAAGATTCATCATTGAATGGTTTCTTGAAAAGTTTCAACTACGAAAAATGCAGTCGATTGATGAAGAGTTTCCGCAGCATGCCTGGCGATGTGGAGATTCCGCGCTTCAAGATGGAATATGAGAGCAACCTGTCTGGGGCGCTCAGGGCCCTGGGCATGGGAGTGGCTTTCGCTGGCGACAAAGCAGACTTCAGCGGAATGCGCAACGAGCGCGACCTCTTTATTTCTGAGGTCAAACACAAGGCTATCGTCGAAGTTAACGAAGAAGGCACCGAAGCTGCGGCTGTAACCTCGGTAGGTATCCGAACGACTTCAATGATGCCCACACCGAAGAGGTTTACTTTTATCGCCGATCGTCCTTTCTTAATGACCATCAACGATCAAAAGACCGGCGCGATCTTGTTTATGGGCGTGGTGGTCGAGCCGAAGTAAAAGAATTTGAGATTTGAGATTTGAGATTTGAGATTTGAGATAAAAGTTATGATGAGCCGCTTGCGCCAACTTATATCAAATCTCAAATCTCATATCTCAAATCCATCAGTGATTGAGCCGTCTCTGGGTGAAGATGAAGATCCGTTTGACGAACCTGTCCGGCTCGAAATCCGCGATGTCTTCGATCTGCACACGATCCCACCGAAGCAGGTCAAAGACGTCATCGAAGAATATCTGATTGAAGCTCATAAGCAGGGATTCCGTTTTATCCGAATCATACATGGCAAAGGTATTGGAGTGCAGCGCGATATGGTGCGAAAGATTCTTGATCGGACCTCGTTCGTGCTGAGCTATTACGATGCGCCCCCGGAGGCAGGCGGGCTTGGAGCGACAATTGCCGAGCTTGATCTTGATAGATCCGGTTGATAGGATCGCTCATTCAAAGTAAGCGAAGATATCAAAGTTGCTACGAGAACGTTTCTATGATCTCAAAGGCCACCTTAACAATTGAAGATTTGATCAAACAGCTTTCTCAGACGGAAGAGAAGGCCGAGATCGTGAATGGAGAGGTGGTCAAGATGCCGGCAACCGGTTTCCTGCCAGGGCGCGCTAGTGGCCGTATTTACCGCAGTTTGGATGATTACGAGGAGCTAACAGGCAGTGGTTATGCCATTCCCGATAATGTTGGCTTTATCGTTAATCTTCCAAACCGTAATTCATTCAGCCCCGATGCATCATTTTACACTGGGCCACCAACCGGAGCTAAGTTCATCGATGGCGCCCCAACATTCGCCGCCGAAGTGCGGAGCGAGTGGGACTATGGTAAGAAAGCAGAACGTGAGATCGCCGAAAAGATCGCCGACTATTTTGCATCAGGCACTATAGTCGTTTGGGATGTCGATGTGTTACAGGAAAAAATCGTGAGAGTTTACCGCCGCGATGACCCAGGCAATCCGACCATCTATCGTCGCGGCGAAATCGCGGAAGCTGAACCGGCAGTGCCTGGATGGAGGATGCCAGTTGATGAACTGTTCAGATAAAATGAACCGGTAGCCGGTTGTCGGTTCGCAAACTGAACACTCAGTACGAACCGGCTACCGGCTACCGGCTACAGCCCAGAGGCCTTATTCGATGATCAATCTACCCGCTTTCAAAAACGAACCATTCGCAGACTTCTCCGACGAACGAAATGCACAGGCGATGCTTAAAGCGCTCGAGCAGGTCGAGTCTCAGCTGGGGCGCGAGTATCCGATCGTCATCGGCGGCGAGCGTTTCACCACGGGTGACCTGCACGAATCGGTCAATCCGTCGAAGTTCACCCAGGTAGTGGGCCGAGTTCATCACGGGACGAAAGAACTGGCTGACAAAGCGGTTCAAGCAGCGTCTAAAGCTTTCGAGACATGGAAGCATGTCGGTGCTCAACAGCGCGCGAATTACCTGTTCAAAGCCGTCGCAGAGATGCGCCGCCGCAAGAACGAATTCAACGCCTGGATGGTCTACGAAGTCGGGAAGTCGTGGGCCGAAGCCGAAGCGGACACGGCCGAGGCGATCGACTTCATGGAGTTCTACGCGCGACAGGCACTGCGTTACGACGCGCCGCAACCACTGACGCCTTCACCCTTGAAAGACGAGGTCAATGAGCTGAAATACATTCCACTCGGTGTCGGCATCGTCATCCCTCCGTGGAATTTCCCGCTGGCAATTATGGCCGGTATGTCAACAGCGGCAATCGTTACGGGCAACACAGTCGTGATCAAGCCCTCGCATGACAGCCCGGTGATCGCAGCGAAGTTCGTGGAATTGATGGAGCAAATTCTGCTACCTCCGGGCGTCATCAACTTCCTCCCCGGAGAGGGAACGACTGTTGGCGAGTACATGGTCGAACATCCGAAGACCCGCTTCATCGCATTCACCGGTTCGATGGCAGTCGGTTTGCGAATCAACGAACTCGCGGCAAAACCGCGGGAGGGTCAAATCTGGATCAAGCGCGTGGTTGCCGAAATGGGAGGCAAAGACACCATCGTCGTTGACGAAACTGCCGACCTCGATGAAGCTGCCTCAGGCATTGTGACGGCTGCCTTCGGCTATTCGGGACAGAAATGCTCGGCATGCTCGCGCGCCGTGATCGTTGAATCAGTCTACGACCAGGTCATCGAAAAAGTCGCTGAGAGGACTAAGAGACTATCGGTTGGCCCGGTCAAAGAGGTCACAAATTTTACCGGTCCTGTCTCCAGCAAAAGAGCTTTCGAGAAGATTAACAAGTACATTGAGGTCGGCAAGGAGGAAGGCCGTCTCATTGCCGGCGGCGGCAAGCACGGACTTGCAAATGAAGGCTATTTCATCCCGCCAACGATCTTCGCCGACATCGGCCCGAAGGCAAGGATCGCGCAAGAAGAAATCTTCGGGCCGGTGCTCGCGTGCATCAGAGCGAAAGATTTCGAGGATGCGCTGGCAATTGCCAACAATACGATCTATGGCCTGACCGGGGCTTTCTATTCGCGCGATCGCGACCGCATCGAACGCGCGAAACGTGACTTTCACGTCGGCAACCTTTATATCAACCGTAAATGCACGGGCGCTTTGGTTGACGTTCATCCGTTCGGCGGATTCAATATGTCCGGCACGGACTCGAAGGCCGGCGGGCGCGATTATCTGGGATTGTTCCTGCAGGCGAAGTCAGTGGCCGAGAAATTGTAAGTTAATTGAAGCTGATGCAAATAAAAGCCCAATTGAATCTATAGATTCGCATTATGAAGGAAATTCACCGCCGAGGCGCAGAGATCGCAGAGGAGACGCAGAGA
>JAKEHZ010000220.1 GCA_022614735.1 Acidobacteriota bacterium
AATGTGATCACTGGCGCGGTCTTCAACCAGCCTGGCCCGGTTGACCCGCCCAAGAAAGGCTCGTAACCGCAGGAGGTTTGCAGCAATGGGTGCTATCGATCCGAGCGCATCGACCATTATTCAAGTCGAACAGGCGCTACGTGAAAAGGAGATCGTCCAATTCGCAAAATTTTTGGACATGGATCAGCCCGCATTAATAGCCGTTGCCGGTGAAGATGGGATGGGCAAATCGACCCTGCTGCGCGTCTTTCAGTCCCTGGCTTCCAGACGAGGATGGCGTGTTGCCCCCAACGAGATCTGGGGAGTTTTGCGAGTCGAACCGAATACAACGGAAGAGAATTTTTGTAACCAGACTCGTGAGATGCTCAACATCTCTCAAAATGAGCCTGTCGAGGGTACAAGACTGCCACTTGGCACATACAAAATTGAAACCCGGCAGGGCCTCCAAATATCCATCGAACGATTACAGCAGGAACTGCGTAATATTGCGAGCGAGGATCCTTTTCAGGAGTATAGTACGCCCTCCAGCGTACCAAAGACTGAGACTCGACAACAACTTCAAACTCATATCAAGCATGTTCAATATCAGAAATTCAGCAAGACAAAGGACGATGCCACGGAGGAGTCCGGGCTGACTCCCTGTGAAACCAGATCCGAAGCCCGAGAGCGTATTCAAGCGCAAATTGAAGAACTGCGGCAACAGTTACTAAAGACACCTCTTGACGACCTCTCTGTTGAAGACAAGTCGTCACGCAGTCGATCCAGGGCCAGGTCTCGACGACCTCTTCACCTGTTCGTTGAACAACTACGTCAGCACGCGCCGGTGCTTCTGCTCATCGACGGCTACCATCCCGGAGATGAGTTCGCGAAGTGGTTCGTCGATAGCTTTATTGCAGATGTAAAACGGTCTCGCTCACCCATAGTCATCGTGGTCGCCGATGTGCCGGGAAATGCCGAGAGGTTGAGTACGCTTGCTGACGTGCGCATCCCCCTGAGTCCGCCGGACAAGAGTTCCATCAGTCAGGCTCTGGAGAGGATCGCTCAACATATCAGTCCACGGGTGGAGGCCGTTGAAATAGATGTGTATCTCAAAGAAGTAGAAGCGCAACCGGCGATACTCCGTAATTTGATGCGTGTCCTGCTGCTGGCTCAGACCGCGGCAGCCGGCGATCTCAAAACTCCATAACGATTCAACTATATGGGTATAGAATTTACTCCAGAGAAATTGATTGACCGGGACGCGGAGCAGGAGATCTTCGAGAAGCTCCTGAAACATGAGGATGATGCACGTCTGCTCACGATCTGCGACGCGGGCGGACATGGTAAGTCCGAATTGCTCAAGCGGCTTCAATACAACTGCATCTACAGATTCAATACGCCGGTCAGCCTGATCGAACTCCAGAACCTGGATAGTACGAGCCCATTCGAGCTAATCTCGAAGATCAGAGGAGCTCTTCGTGGTGATTTTTCCAACCTGAAATTCGATGGCTACGATGAATTCAATAATGCGAGAAGGGATCAAGATTCCTCGAAGTTCGGCGCTTATTCGGGATCAGTTGTGGGCTCTGTGCCGGCACAGGGGGCCACTATTGGCGGATCCGGGAATATAGTTGCCGGGGTCCTCGTGCAGAATCCACAGGGACCGGTAAATCTTCCCCCTATTGTGTGGGGTCCCGAAAAAGAAGAGAGCGCACGCCAGAAATGTGTAGACGCTTTCTTCGAGGACCTCAAACAGATCTGTCGCGAGGAGACTGTTGTCATACTGCTCGACACATGGGAACGCTGTAACACTGTCCTCCAGAAATGGGTCCTTGACACACTCTTGCGCGTTCACTGCTTCGATTTGAATAGGCGCCCCGAACGTCTGGTCCTTGTCCTGGCTGGACGGACCGAAAATTTCCCCGACTTCCAAATTAGACTCGATAAGAGGTATCAGCTTCTCGTCAGATCGATCGTATCATTCGGGGAGTGGGATGAAAATCACGTCAAAGACTTTCTGAGCCTGCACGGTTACGAACGGCTCGCCAACAACGACGAAGATGTCAAGTATCTCTGCCAGAAGATCAGAAAAGGTATGTCTCTTCAGTATGCGCTGCAGGTGGTGGAAGAACACCTGGCGAAAGTATCCTAGACAAGGTTCACTTCAATGTCCGAACAAACCGTGTCCAAATCTCCGCGCCAATCTCTTGCTGACTTTGTGGAAAGCATCGAGGCGTCACAAGACCCCGAGAAAGAATTGCTCGAGCACACCATCGAGCGCGCAAAAGCAAAACATCCTGAGCTGGGGGAAGCACTGCGCTATTGCGCGATTCCGCGGCGGTTCGACGCCGAAATTATCGGAGCGATGCGTGACGCGCCGGACGATCTTTCTACCAATGAATATTTACTCTCCGAACTGACCACATTCAGTTTCGTCCTCACCCGCCGCGACGGCGGCTACGTCTATCATGACAATGTCCGCGACTCGTTGCTGAAAGATTGGCAGGGCGAGAATGATCGAGATAAGTTTGACCAGTACAATTGGCGATTGGTCAGTTTCTATCGAACCAGGCACGAGGAGGCACGCCGAATCGAGTTGGATTGGATGCGCGTGGCCGGCATCGTGCAGGGAGCCAACCCGGCTCGTTATACGCAACTCGCATCGCTCGTTGAAACGCGACTGGTGGCCCCGTTGCTGGAGGCTCTCTACCACGAGATGCTGCGTTCTGTCGATGACGGCTATGATTTCTTCACTCGCTACTGTTTTGAGTACGAGGAAACCAGGCGATTGACAATCTGTGAATCACTGCTGAATGCCACACGCAGTTACATCGAAACCCTACCACCTGACGACCGACAACAGAATTTGCTGAACTGGCTGCGATACTGGGAGGCACGTATCTCTCGCCAGCTGGGACGGTATGCCGATGCAGAACGCATCAACCGTGACCTCCTGGATCGAATCATCAATGATCCCAGGCTCAAGTTATGGGCGATGGATGAATTCGGGGTAGACTTACAATCCCAGGAGAAGCTGGATGAGGCGAAGATGGTCTTCACAGACCTCCTTAAACTATCCATTGAAACACGCGAAGACCCTTACAACCTGCCTCTATTCTATAGCCGGCTCGCAAGCCTGCACTCAATACTGGACGAACCTGGGAAAGCGGCCGAACTGTACGAACAAACCCTCCGCGCATCGCAGGACGTGAACAATCGGATTCAGGAGGCCTATGCGCACCTCGATCTGGGTGGTGTGTTCCAAAACCTGGGAGAATGGGAGAAGGCGATCAATACGGCATTCGAAGCCTGTCGCCTGGTGCGCCGGCAATTACCAGTAGAAGTGTGGCTCCATCAGACGATGATCGATCGGATTAGATCACTTATTGCCCGCCGCGACCCACGGTTGCTCGACACGCTATACATCGAGGCCAGGACGCTTCTAACTGCCAGGAGCGATACGACGCAGACCCTGCAACTCTACATCGACTACTTTGATCAGCTGCGACAGAGTGGACAGTTATCGCGTGCGGAGCAATTCTTCAAAACTCATCAGAAAGAGCTGGAGAATTCCACCGACCCCAACCACTACCCCGACTATCTGCTCCGTCACGGCCTGCTGATGGAAGCCCAGGGTAGGACAGAGGAGACAGCCGCAGATTATCAGGCAATCATTGAGCTCGCTAAGAACGGCCGCGCCTCAGATTATTACTATGCCGTGGCCCTGCACTACCTGGGCGAAAGCCGGACGGCTCTTGCGCTCTATTCGGATGCCGAAGCAGATTTCGTCGATGCGCGAAGCCGGTGGGAGCGAATGGGCCGCAAGAAGCTCGTCGCCGATACCGATGTGTCCGCTGCGGCAGCATTACGCTGCGAAGGGCGGTTCGATTCCGCGCAGAAGCTTCTTGATAATGCGCGCGAGGCCCTTGGCGATGCCACACCGAGCTACCTGGCAACGCTACATAGGATTCAAGGACACATCTACCGCGATCAGGGACAATGGGAAAAGGCACGCGATGAGTATATACAGTCGGTCTCGATCCAACTTTCGCTCAGCGAATTATCAGAGGCGGCCGAAACCCTGGCATCTCTGGCCATGGTTTTCTCGACAGAGGGTAACCGGAAAGAGGCGGCACACTACGCGACTGAAGCCGGAGAGTTATGGCGACGACTGGCAGAGTCGAATGAGTATAAGCCGTCAGAGGCGATGGAAAAAGCCGATGCTGAGAACGCGCAGGGGGTGCAGTTCCTTTATACATCAGATTCCGAACGACGCGATAACCTGAGGTCGGCACGTGACCACTTCAACCGGGCTATTGAGCTCGCCCCGGATAACGTCTGGTACTACCTCAATCTCGCTGATGCCTATGCCGAGTTTGAAGAATGGCTGGCTGCAGCAGAGGCGATCGAGCTGGCACTCAAACACGGCCCTCCCTGGATGCCTGTTTCAGTCCTACAGGAACGCCTGGCGGAATATCATTGCAAGCAAGGCGAAGCCTTATCTAAACAGGGTGATCGGAAATTTGCCCTTGAGGCTTTCAAGAAGAGTCAGGAATGGCTTGAAAAGGCCCGGGAGGCAAGCTGTGGACAATTCAACCTCCTGGCCGAAAGCCGGATAAGGCTCGGCGACGGCCTGCTCCAAATGGAAAGCCTGGAAGATGCTCAAGCGAATTACCAGGCCGGACTGGAGCTCGCTACTGATTATCAAGATATCGCAATGCAGGCAGCCTCGCACGCGCGGCTAGGCTTTATCGCCGCTATCCTTAACAGATTGGATTCAGCCGCTAAGCATTTCTCGCAGTACATCTCTACTCTGGCCGGAGGAATAAAGGATGATATTGCGAAGTCTCTCATCGACGAATGTGTCAGCCTGATCCGCGACACTCATCAATACAGGTTATTCAATGCCGCACTGCGTTCCCTCAGTGCCGATCCGACTTTTGACCCGCCATTGAGAAGGCAGATCATCGCCGCTCGATTCGGGCTTATCTCGTCCAGGCACAACCCAACGGCCCCGCCCTCGGACAAAACTTTGGTTGTCACTCAAATCGCAATCGAAGCAGAAGACAGTCTGTTTCCGCATGGTGATGATTGGTGGGGGACGCAGAAATTGTTTGAATCATATATTCCGGCGATGCAGGATCGGATCGAGGCGCAAATGGGCATCAGAGTCCCGAGCGTGCCTGTGCACACAAATAAGGATGAGCTTCCCCAGCACACCTACCTGCTGATAATCAATTCAGTCCCTATGGTGATGGGCACGCTTTACCCGGAGCTCAAATTCTGCCCGAACAAAGAAGCGGTCGAAAGCATCCTGACGGAGGATTCCGATCTAAAAGTAAACTGGGAGTACAATCCGCTCACAGAAAGTTTTGATGGCGCCTGGATCCCGGAAAAGTACTGGGAAAAACTTGGGTCTACCGACTCGAAACTCTGGGACATCTATGAATATATGGTCCGCCATCTTGAAAAGCTGGTGCGCTCCCATCTTACCTCTATCTTCGGCTTGCAGGAAGCAACAGATCTGCTGGAGAGGTGGCAGAATACTGGCGACATTGACGAAATCAATAAGAAGGGAAGATTAATCGAACTGGCATTGCCCGATCTGAATCCCAGATTACGTTTCGTTCAAGTTTTGCAATCGTTGCTCAGAGAATACGTGCCGATCCGTGATATCCAGCCGATACTCGAGACATTCAGTCAACCCGATCTGAGATCCAGAGATTTCGTCCACATCGTTGAAAATGTGCGAATGAAGCTGCGAGATCAACTGCCGGGCAACGACCTCTCGCACAAATTTTTACAACTCTCGCCAGCTTTTGAAAACGAAATCAAGAGTTGGATCTGGGAACGTGACGGCAAGTCCTTTTTCGCTATTCCTCCTGAAGAGACACAGGAATTGTTATCCGCGGTTCGAGTGGCAATCGATCAGGAGCCCCAGGATAAGCTCGCACTGATGACTGAAGCAGACACGATCCGTCCCTTTGTTCGCAGGTTGATCGAATTGGAATTCCCCCGCGTGGACGTACTGTCCTCGCGCGAATTGCTCCCCGAGCTGCGAGATAAATCCACAGGTGTCGTCGAATACGAGCCAGAGGAGTAAGAAAAGATGGCATCTCAAAATCTATTACCACCCGTGTTGGAAGTTGAGTTCGGCGACGAACTGCAGTCTTTCGCCGCCGATGATCAAAAATTCTCTCAGCGGTTCATCACCAGAACCAAAGCCGGTATCGCGTCAATACTTAAAGACCTGGGTATCCCAGGCGAGCCAGCAGTAGAAATTAGATCGGTTTCGTCTGCAGACAGTTTTCGAGCATATCTCAATGGTAATCAAATCAGATATTCACGCGAGACTTTTCGGTCAATCTGGGAATACCTATCCTGTTCCTCAATCGGAGAGCTGCCGATCGACTACTATTGGGATCGGTGGCTTGCGGATAACGTCACAAGTGAACGGATTGCAACTGACACGCAACGCAGCGAACTGATCGCTGAATTTCTTGCAAGTCTTGTTGTTGAGAGTGCCAAACAATATCCCGAACGACTCTTCGCCCACGAGCAAGCTGTAGCCTATCTAGGGACAACCAGACTTCTTGGCCTCAAGGTTGAAGGGCTCAATGAGCCTGCGAGACTGTTGAGCATCTTGAAACCGGTTCTCAGGCTCCGAATCTCGATCGCAGACACTGCCGCTGTCGTCAATGGAATCAGCGATGGCATCTCAATGGGATGTTCGGACGAGGATATCGCAGAAAATTTGATAGCCCGGCTACGCCCCAGATTACTCGAGATAAGGTGCAACCCGAACTATCTGAGCCAATGGATAAGATTTGACACACCGCTGAACGAATTGGCAGTGGGCGCAATTTCGGAAGTTGAGGGCCAGGTTCTCGATACGCTCTCAATGATGACTAATGGGCTATTATGGGAGTTGGGGATACGGGTTCCCGAGATAAAATTCGTGGGATCGAATGATTTGAAAGAGAACTCGTTTGTTTTCAATCTCAACAATCTGGAAACGATCCCGCGCCTTGGCCTTGGCGCGAATCAGCTGTTAGTGAATGACACGAAGGAGAGGCTGTCTGTGATCAATGTCGAAGGCTCACCCACCGTCAATCCTGCGAATAACAACGAATGCAGCGTCATTGCAGAGACTGACAGAGAGCAAGTAAGCTCTGCCGGGCTCAGCGTTTGGAATCCCTTGGAATACGTCGTCCTGGCCTGCTCGCGGGAATTGAGAACGCATGCCAGTTGTTTCCTGGATGTCGAGACTGTCGAGTATGAAGTCTCGCGCCTTCACGAGAAATTCCCTGAACTCGCACTCGCGACGGCGGAGGCTGTGACGTTTGAGAATTTGACGCGTATCCTGAGAAAGTTGCTCAACGAGGAGATATTTATCCGGGATTTTAAGACGGTGATAGAGCGGGTTTTGAGTTACGATCAGATTGTTTCCGAACCAGCGAAGTACATTATTTTTGATGACCGGTATGTGGTAGACGAAAATGTCAGCGTGGGGCAAGAGGACCTGGCCAGCAATTATGCCCAACACGTGCGGGCAGGTCTGAAGCGCTACATCGGACACAAGTACACACGTGGGCAGAACACATTAATCGTTTACCTGATGAGCCCTGAAATCGAGACGATGCTGATTGAGCATCCGTTTGATGAGCAGTCGGACGGGGAGAGATCATTGACAGTCGAAGAAACCGAAGAGATTCTATCAGCAATTCACTATGAAGTTGATTCGCTCCCAGACACTGCAGACCGCCCGGTCATCCTGACCACTTCGGCCGTCAGAGCTCCCTTACGAAAGATGATAGCAGCAGAGTTACCGCATCTGGCGGTTCTATCTTACGACGAATTGCCGCCCGATATAAACATCCAGCCTATCGCCAGAATTGAGCTTAAATAATTTCCAATTTCCATTCCCTAGTTAGATGCTTCTTTATTTAACTCAATCGCATAAGCTAAAATGTATCTTTTAGCGAATAGCGGAAAAATTCTTCAAAAAAATAAATTCAACGCAAACCGTTAAGACTGTAAATTGCATCTGAAAGCGGCAATGTCCAAGCTAACCAGGCAGTGTTACGAGTTTGATCCTTTTCGCCTCGACCCGGCTGAACGGCTATTGTTGCGTGACGGCCAGCCGGTGCCGCTCACTCCCAAGGCGTTCGACACACTTCTTATCTTCGTCGAAAATAGCAACCAACTTCTGACCAAAGAAGAGTTGATAGCAAAACTCTGGCCAGATAGCTTTGTCGAAGAGAGTAACCTCGCGCAAAACGTTTCGATGTTGCGCAAAGCTCTGGGTGGAAGACCCCAGGGTGGTCAGTATATCGAAACTGTTCCAAAGCGCGGTTACCGCTTTGTCACTGAAGTAAGATTGAAAGTCGAAGAGAAGACACCGGCATTGATCGTTGAGTCTGTCTACTCGCCGCTCGTAGTCGAACAAACGGGCAGAGAAACACCGTACGTCAACCTCGATCCTGCCAGGTTAAATCCAGTCATCTCGCCGGATGATGAGACTGTTGTGCTGGCGAAAGATTTCAGCGCCAATCACGAAGCATCCATCTCGCCGCCGCAAGAATTGCATAGAGCGGTTCCGGATACGAGCCCCTTAACAACTTCACCCATCACAACTCCTCAAACAAGGCGTTTCAGACGAAGCCCTGTCTTGCTATTTGCACTCTTACTCGTCATTACAATAATCGGGTCATACTTATTTTTCTTTCGATCATCAGCAGTATTTTTCCGAGATAACAAACCAGATCTCGCAGTTCTTCCATTCCGCAATCTCAAGCCGGATCCGAGCACAGACTTCCTGGGCTTCTCGCTGGCCGATGCGGTTATAACCAAGCTCAACTACATCAATTCACTCACCGTTCGCCCATCCGCTTATGTGTACAAATACCGCAATCAGGAGATCGAACCGCAGCGCGTTGCAAATGAGCTGAATGTCGATATCTTACTGACCGGCACGTTTCTCAAGGAAGGCGATAATATACGGATCAACCTGCAACTGATTGATCTCAACAAGAACCAGGTTCTCTGGAGCGACCCGCTCAGTCTGAAATATGAAAAGCTGCTCACCATCCAGGACCACGTCACACAACAAGTTATCGAGCGATTGAGCGTTACCCTCACACCTGATGAATCGGAGCGGATAAAACGCGGCGCTCCGAAAATTCCGCTCGCCTATGAATACCATCTGCGCGGCGTGGACCTTTATTGGATTGACGATCTGCGAACGGCAACCAAGATGCTGGAACAGTCTGTCGACCTTGACCCGAACTATGCGCTCTCATGGGCATATCTTGGAACAGTCCACACGACCTATGCTTCTCTTCACTTCGGTGGCCGAGAGTATTACGCCAAAGCACAGCAAGCTTATGACCGAGCGCTAAGGATCGATCCATCGCAGATTGAGGCGCGCATCTTCATGGCAGCCTTCCTGACCGACACAGGTCGAGTCGAAGAGGCAGTCCCGCTGCTTCGCGGCGTTTTACAGACCAATTCGAACCTGGCGCAGGCGCACTGGGAATTGGCTTACGCCTACCGTTTCGGTGGAATGATTAAGGAATCAATTGACGAAGGTGAACGTGCACGACAGATCGATGATGAGATTAAAGCCAACAACTCGGTCTTTAATAGCTATCTCTACGATTTACAGTACGACAAATTTTTGAGCAGCCTGCCTTTGGGCGGGAGCTCCGCATTCGTGACTTTTTATCGCGGGTTTGGCCATTACTATTTGAACAACCGGCAACAGGCGCAATCTTATTTCAATCACGCTTACGAAATGAATCCCTCTCTGATGCCCGTGCAAGTCGGAAAAGCGCTGAGCTATGCTATTGACGGCCAGACAGAGCAAGGGCTTGAATTGCTGCGGCGCACTGAAAAGATGATCACCGACAGCGGTGTAACCGACTCCGAAGGAATCTACAAAGTCGCCCAAATTTTCGCCGTGCTCGGTGATAAGCCGTCAGCCTTGCGGCTATTGCGTCGCAGCATCGAAGGAGGCTTCTTTTGCTATCCCTACTTCATCAATGATGCGTTGCTCGCCAACCTGCGCGGTGAAGCGGATTATTCAAGACTGATGGAACTCGCGCGCCACCGTCACGAAGAATTTACCCGAAAGTTTTCAGTGGCGGCACGGTAAAAGTATTGGTGGCAAGGCGCGCGAGTCCAACCCCTGGCAGAATCGAGTATGGCAATGAGGTGATGAAGCCGGCTTCCGGCTTCTTCACTCGATACTACCCTGCCTTTCTATTCACCCTGCCACCAATTCGTAAAAAAAAATTAAGTCTCAGGCCCAAATGATGAGTGACCAGGAAAACCTCAGTAATAAATCGGATAGACCAGTATTGCCATCAATCGCCGCGTCAACACCCTTAGCCAGCAGCAGAATAAGCCCTTCATTTATCAATCCCAGCAAAGCTGCCATCCAGGAGGCCTGGAGCAATGTCCTGCCCAAAGAGGGCGTTTGAGCAGGAATTGCAAGTGGCAAAGGCTTATTATCATTCGCACTGCTCACTCCGTCCTGAGCCTTGCCTGCTGCTGGCTTCGTTGAGGCAACACCAGATTCTTTCTTTTCCTCTCTCTGTCGAATCAATTGTCCCCTCCTTCTCACTACGCGAGGGAGAATAGCCGGAAGGCGAAGTAAAAGTCTTAAGGTCTGTTTAAAATTTCCTTGAAAGATTTTTGAAAGCCGCCGAGGTTGGAATAACTCTAGGTTTTAGAAGGATATACTGCTGGACCTTACCAACGCAGAAGTGGATGAACAGCCTCATACCCTTGCTCTTTTTCAATTCGCTCGAGCCTTTCAACTTCGATGAACCAATACTTGAGTTGATCGCCCAATCGCTCGCGTTCTTCCGGAGTCAGATCGCTCATCCGATCGCGCCGCCACAATTCCTGATCAGCTCTGCGATAATACAACCGCGCCCGAATCAGATCAGGTTCTTCAATGAATCCGAACTTCTGATGCCACGATAGACTTTTTTCATTACCGATGTGATAACGGCTGGTCAGGCTCTTTTCACTCTGTTGGTGGAGCTCGTTAATGGCCGCGGAGACCATCGCGGTGCCAAGACCGCAACGCTGCCAGGGCGGCTCGACAAGTAACAAATCCAGGAGCGGTCCGTTTTCGAGTCTCACAATCAATGCCGCGCCGACCAGCTTCTCTTCCGATGAATCCTTCTGAAGATCGACTGCAACGCACGATACGGGCATCGGCTCGCCGCGCTCGCCGACAAAATGGCCATCGAGCGTCTTCCGTGCCGCCCTTTCGATCTTCTCGCGGCTGTAATCGCAATATTCGATGGAATCGCCAAATGCGGCGATATATGCCTCGAAGAGCCGTTCGGCATCATCGGGCTCAGCGGATCGCAGCAGGCAGGGGGAGCTCACGTCTCGCGGCTCGACCTTCACCGTTGTGACAACAATGTGATGCCTTGGTGTAATGTGAGCCTTGTTATCCCAATACTCGCACTTCCAGCCGGGCTCGTAAGGGAGCAGTTCATATTCTTCCCAACTCATCGGGATGTGACGGCTACGCATCTCTTACATCTCAGCCAGCAATTGAATATCAACTGCTCTCAATCCCCTTTCCTGTTCAGCTCTCACCAGCTTGAACTCGAAAATGTATCTGCGGCTCGGGAGCTCTGTAGCAATCACGCCACTTGATCCGACTGGCAGGTTCGAATCGTGAAACCATGCTGTGCCATAAGGCGAATCGGGATGTTTCGCATCTGTCATCCACAAATTCTGATCGATGCGTTTGAGGAAGCGCATAAAGCCGAAGTCATTCTTGTGATAGTAACAGATGCCCCGGACGCGATGCTCGACTTCGCCCCAGATGTTCTCTTCAACGGTCTTTGTTTCCACCGGCAGCAGATCTGGAATTAGGTATCCGGACATAAACATATCGGCTTCGCGGCGCAGCTCTGCCGAGACATTTTTGAATGCGACGACTTCAACACGGCAGCCCTTATTCTGCAGCGCGCGGACGACCTGGACAAAATCGCCGTCACCTGTGACCAGTAAGACACGATCAAGGTTTTCTGATTGCAACAGAGCATCGACAGCCAGATCCAGATCGGCATTGGCTTTGGCAACGCGGTTGCCATCCTCGTCGGTAAACCATTTAACCTCTTTTTGTATTACTTTGTAGCCGAAATCGCGAAGGACGGAATAGAAGCTGTTCGTGCGTTGGCGGTAGTAAGCTTCCCTGCGAGCTTTTTCAGCGTCGAAGCTGACATAGGCATTGAGCCTCATAGCTTCAGCGTTGTCACGGCAGGCGAATTCACGCAGGACTTCGTAACCCATACCGTAACCCCCATTGCGATTGATGTTAGCGACATCAACGTACACGCCCACACGTGCACTGGATTTATTCGTAATCATATCTCTTCCCACGAACTGAAGGGCTGGAGGCTGGAGGCTGGAGGCTGGAGGCTGGGGTTTCTCTCCCCCAGCCTCCAGCCT
>JAKEHZ010000221.1 GCA_022614735.1 Acidobacteriota bacterium
CCGATCCATCACGCCCACGAGACGCGGGAAAAACTTTCGGAATTGCCCGTTGATCTAACTTATCGCGAATACGAGATGGGTCATGAGATCTCGGCTGAAAGCCTGGACGATATTATCAGCTGGCTTAAGAATCAATTGGATCGTTCCTCAACAACCAGCCTGATTAACTGAAAAGAGAAGAGGATGACGGAACAAACGGAAAAGATGCTAGATGCTAGATGCTAGGTGAGCGTCCTAGCATCTATAGCCTTTAAGAAAAAGATTTTTCGCACTCAGCCCGCGGTAGCGGGCGCAAGAGTGTAGCCCCGGGTGAAGCGAAGCGGAACCCGGGGGTAACGATTAGGTTGAGATCCGAGCCCGCGTAGCGGGCGACAGATCTCCCGATCTCATTTGCCGTTACCGATTCTCTGTCGCCCGCTACGCGGGCTGGCACAACGGTGATCACTAACCTGGGGTTTCGCTTCGCTGCGCTACGCTACACCCCAAGGCTAAATTCTGACGCCTGCTCCGCAGGCTGAAAACGGAAGAACATTTTCTTGAAGGCTATAGCATCTAGCATCTAGCATCTTTTCCTTTTCTCTTTTCAGTGATTCGGAAAGAGAAATTTTAGCGCGGGTTCTACGCGCTTGCCCCAATCCTGCTCGTTGTGTTGTCCGCCATTCACTTCAAGAAATTTGAGGTCGTCCTTCAATCTCCAGCCCTGGGTGATCAGAGCGTCGCGTAACACGCGCACGTGGCCTGCCGTGTATTTGCCTTCTTTCGTTCCGATATCCAGCCAGATGCGGGTCGAAGGTTTCGCCCTGAGCGATTGCACGGTGCGCAGAATCACCCGCTGATCCCACCACACTGACGGTGACATCACCATAAGTTTGCTGAATATCTGTGGGTATTTGAGACCCAGATAGAGCGTGACCAGACCCCCAAGCGAGGAACCGCCGAGGCCGGTCTGTTCAACTTCGGGAAAGGTTCGATAGCTGAGATCGATAAATGACTTCAGCTCTTCGACGATGAACCGCCCGTATTGATCGGCTTTCCCACCTTTTTTCTGTCTCGCATCGTACGTTGGCGTATATTCGTCAATACGAAATATGCCGGTATTGTAAATCCCGACGATGAGTAGAGGCTCAATCTGCCCGCTGGTGATCAATCTCTCGGCAGTCTCATCTACACCCCATTCCTCTCCGGCAAAGGCAGTCGATGCGTCAAATAAATTTTGACCGTCTTGCAGATAAAGCACCGGGTAACGTCGCTCGATGTCGCGGTCATAACCGGGCGGCAGGTAGACAATTATGTCGCGGTTGTGCTCGAGAAATTTGGATTGAATGTTCGGATGATGCCGAAACTCTCCGGTCAGAGTATGAGGGAGAGGAGGCAAAAGAGGCGATAATCCCCCGGTTTTTTCGCCTCTTTCATTATTCTCGTCGATTTCGTTTTCTCTCTTACTCTCCATAACCTCAATAACGGGCTGTACACGCGGGCGCGTAGACAGAATAATACACACCCTTAGATGCAATGAACAACGAGCAAGGGAGAGCATCCTGTTGGAAAGCACAATTACACGTTCAGCCCCACATCGCGTTTACAAGTATTATGATCTGGTGATGGCCGCCTTTGTTACGGTCCTCCTCTGTTCCGGCATTATCGGTGTGCAGAAAGTTTCGACGATCGGGCCATTCTCTTTCGGTTCTTTGCAAGTCGGCCCGCTTCACTTCGGCACAGCGATCCTTTTCTTTCCCCTGAGCTATGTCTTCGGCGATATCCTCACTGAAGTTTATGGCTATGCGCGCTCGCGCCGCGTGATCTGGGCAGGATTTTCGGCGCTGATCTTCGCAGCCTTTATGAGCTGGGTGGTTGTGAAGATGCCGGCGGCTCCCGGTTGGGGAGGGCAGGACGCTTACGAAATGATCTTCGGCAACACACCGCGCATCGTTATGGCTTCATTATTGGCCTTCTGGGCCGGCGAATTTGCAAACTCCTTCGTCCTGGCAAAGATGAAGATCTTCACCAGCGGACGCCGGCTGTGGACACGGACGATTGGCTCAACGATTGTCGGCGAGGGCGTGGACTCGGCGATCTTTTACCCGCTGGCCTTTCTCGGGGCGCCCGGATGGACAAAAATACTGGTCTTTCAAGTAATGCTAAGCAACTATCTCTTAAAAGTACTCTGGGAGATATTGATGACACCGTTCACATATAAGATTGTTAATTATTTAAAGCGAGCGGAGAATGAGGACTATTACGACCGTGAGACGAATTTCAATCCGTTTACACTCGAAACCTAGGAGCGATATTTTACGTTCTAGCCGATGGCAATTGTTTTCACTGCCATCCATCTACCAAAACCGTACTCAAATCAATCGGGGTGGAAAAGTATGAGTGTATTAGCAGAGACCGAGATTCCGGCCAAAATGAAAGCCTGGAAAGAAAACCTGGACGCACACGTGCGCGAAATAGTCGAATGGCATTTCAATCCGCAAACCGGCACGCCTTTCTGGCTCGAGTTCGCAGAGAAACACGATTGGGATCCGCGCAAGGAGATTGTGACCTACGAAGACCTGGACAAATTCGGTTTCTTCCAAGATGAATGGTTGCGTGGCGGCCCGGTTCGCCGCTGGGTTCCCAAAGCCTATGCTGACAAGCCGGTATATGTTTTTGAAACGGGCGGCAGCACAGGTGTGCCTAAATCACGGATCAATTGTGAGGATTTCCGGATTGATTATGATATATACAGTGAGACGCTGCCTGATCAATATTTTCCCAAAGGCGCGGATTGGCTGATGCTTGGCCCCTCGGGCCCGCGCCGTTTGCGTCTCGCCGTCGAACATCTAGCGCAGCATCGCGGCGGCATCAGCTTTTGTGTCGATCTCGACCCGCGCTGGGTGATCAAGCTCATCAAGTGGGGTGACACGCGGCTGATGGAGCGTTACAAACAACACGTCATCGATCAAGCCGTGACGATCCTCAAAGCCCACGATACGGTTAAATGTATGTTCGCGACGCCCAAGTTGCTCGAAGCATTGTGTGAAAAAGTCTCACTCAAGAAGATGGGAATCACCGGCGTCTTCTGCGGCGGCACTGAAATGACTCCACAATTCCATCGCCTCGCGGTTGAAGAATTGGTGGAAGGCGCGTATTTCGCGCCGACATACGGCAATACGCTCATGGGGCTGGCAGTGCACAAACCATACACGCCGGAAGACAACTGGGCGGTCATTTATTATCCGCCGATGCCGCGGGCATTGATAGAAGTGGTTGATCCGGATGAGCCGGCGCGAATTGTCGGTTATGGTGAGACAGGGCGCGTTCGTTTGACGACATTGACGAAAGAGTTCTTCATGCCGCGGTTCCTCGAACGCGACGAGGCCGAGCGAGAGCCGCCCTGCGGGACGTATCCGTGGGACGGTGTGCGTAACGTCAGACCGTTCTCGCGGTTCCAGACCTCGGTGATTGAAGGAGTCTACTAATTTCCGGTTAAGAGTTTCAACACAAAGGATCAAAGGGTCAAAGGGTCAAGGAGAAAAAAAACAAGCCTTTATCTACCTTTGACCCTTTGACCCTTTGATCCTTTGTGTTGAAACTCTTAGCAAGTTTGGAGGACATTAATGACGCAGAGAAGAGAGGCCGCAATTGAAAAAACCGACCTCACACCGCTGGCGGGAGCGGAAACAGATGTCGCCCCACTGGGTCGTCAAGGACTGAAGCCGCCACACGAGCTCACTGCCGACGAAGATGTCGATGTCACGCAGTGGAATCGCGTGGCAGCGATGGATGAATTCAAAAGCCTGGTGGCGGAGAAGCGGAAATTCATCATCCCCGCGACAGTTTTTTTCATAGTCTTTTATTTCGCGCTGCCTGTGCTGGTCGGCTATGCTCCGAAGCTGATGAGCGTGAAGGTGCTGGGAGTTGTCAATCTTGCTTATCTGTTCGCGCTGTCCCAGTTCTTTGTGGCATGGATCATCGCCGCTTTATACGTGCGAGCGGCCGGGCGCTTCGATGAAATGGCCCGAAACATTATTAATCGATTGAAGAGTGGGAGAGAATAATTGATGTCAGCTTCACTGGTGATGTTTCTAGTCTTCATCGCCATCACGCTCTGGATCACGTGGTGGGCGGCCAAGAGGTCAACGGGATCAAGCGCGTACTTCGCCGCAGGTCGTACATTGACAGCCTGGCAGAACGGGATTGCAGTCGCCGGCGATTACATGAGCGCCGCATCGTTTTTAGGCATCGCGGGAATCATCGCGTTTCAGGGCTACGACGGTTTTATGTACTCGGTCGGATGGCTGGTGGCTTATCTGACTGTCTTGTTGATTGTAGCCGAGCCGCTCCGTAATGCGGGCAAGTACACGATGGCTGATGTCTTGGCCTATCGTCTACGTCCCCGCCCGGTGCGCGCAATGGGATCTCTGTCCACACTGACGGTCAGCACTTTTTATATGATCGCGCAGATGGTCGGAGCGGGCGCGTTGGTCTCTCTGCTGCTCAAAGATTCCGGCATCAGTTTCAAAACAGCCGTCCTGGGTGTCGGCGTGCTGATGATTGTTTACGTCGTATTTGGCGGCATGTTGGCGACGACATGGGTCCAGATCATCAAGGCGATTTTGCTCATGAGTGGCACGGTTCTGCTGAGCCTGCTGGTGATGGCGCATTACGGATTCAGCTTCAGCAGCTTCTTCAACGCGATCACTCAGGTGACCTATCACGACGCAAACGGCAACCTGATCACACAGAACTTTCTTCAGCCCGGATTGCGTTATAAGCCGCCCTACGGCGCGCTTGACTTGATCTCATTGGGGATGGCGTTGATCTTCGGGACGGCCGGGCTACCACACATTCTGGTCAGGTTTTACACTGTTCCTGATGCAAAGACCGCGCGTGTCAGCGTGGTATGGGCGATGGTCATAATCGGCAGCTTTTACATTCTGACGACGTTTCTCGGTTTCGGCGCAGCGACGATCGTCGGGCGCGATTTCATCGCAAAGAACGGCGGTACCAACATGAGCGCGCCGCTGCTGGCGCAAGCGCTCGCCGGGGATCTATTTTTTGCATTCATCTCGTCGATTGCGTTTGCGACGATACTGGCTGTAGTTGCCGGGTTGACGATCTCTGCGTCGACATCTTTTGCGCATGACTTCTGGACCAATGTCTTGCACCACGGTAAAGAGCGTTCGCCCGGAGAGGAAGTGCGCGTGGCTCGGGTAACGGCCTTTGTCGTCGGCGCGATCGCGATCCTGATTGCTGTTCTGCTCGGGCCGAACGCGAACGTGGCTTTCCTGGTGGCGCTAGCCTTCGCTGTCGCAGCTTCCGCCAATTTGCCGGTCATTGTGCTGTCGTTGTTCTGGCGCAGGTTCAACACCCGAGGCGCAGTAGCAGGGCTGGCGACAGGATTGATTTCATCGCTGGCACTGATTCTAATTAGCCCGAGCATTATGAAGACTGATCCGATCTTCCCGCTCGAAAACCCGGGGATTATCAGCATCCCACTGGGATTTCTGGGTGCATTTGTTGGAACGTTGCTGGGCCGTGAGCCGGAGGCGGAAGAGAAATTCACTGAATTGAACGTAAGAGCGAACACTGGATTGGGGGCTGAGAAGGCTATCTCGCATTGAAAGTTTCTGGTGCTACCGGATTTTGTTGTGGTTGTGGAATGAAGACAGAAAACGGAACAAACGGAAATAACGGAACAAACGGAAATTTTCTATGATTTTTCCGTTTGTTCCGTTATTTCCGTTTGTTCCGTTATCTGTCTTCCTGTTGGACTGAAAAGCATGAGAATACTTTATCTCACCGCAGGAGCCGCAGGGATGTATTGCGGTAGCTGTCTACGCGACAATGCCCTTGCGACAGAACTCATCAGGCAAGGCCACGATGTAACCTTATTGCCGCTCTACACACCAACCCTGACCGACGAGCCGAATGTCAGCACTGATAAAGTCTTTTTCGGAGGCATCAGTGTTTATCTCGAACAACTGTCAGCCATCTTTCGCCATACGCCGCGCTGGCTTGATAAAATTTGGGATTCAAGGATAGCGCTTAGGGCAGCGGCGAAGAGCTCCATCACGGTCGATCCCGGGTCTCTCAGCGAGCTGACGATTTCAATGCTTAAAGGAGAAGAGGGAAATCAGCGGAAAGAGATGAGTAAGCTGATCGATTGGCTGAAAACACAGCCGAAGCCCGATGTCGTCGATCTGCAAAATTCGATGTTGAGCAGTCTGGCAAGGCCAATCAAAGAAGCACTGGGGTGCCCCGTCTGCTGCACGCTACAAGGGGAAGACCTCTTTATCGCCAATCTCCATGAACCCTTCCGTGGTGAAGCATTGAAGCTGATTTGCGAAAACTCGAAGCACATTGATGCCTTTATAGCGGTGAGCAACTCCTATGCAGCTTTTATGGCAGGCTATCTGCAAATCCCACGCCAGAAGATACACGTTGTGCCTCTCGGCATAAATCTCAAAGACTATCAACCGAAGCAGAACAATTCGCATTCCCAACCATTCCGCGTCGGATTCTTTGCGCGCATCGCGCCTGAGAAAGGATTGCACTTGTTGGCGGAAGCTTATCGGAATTTGCGCAAACGTGACAGTTTTGGCCCGGCGCGTCTGGAAGTCGCAGGTTATCTCGCGCCGGAACACAAGCCATATCTGCAGGGGATCGAAGAGGAGATGAAAAATGCCGGGCTGGGGGAAGAATTCCATTATCACGGGTCGCTTGATCGCGAAGCCAAGCTGCAGTTCTTTCAAGAGATAGACCTGCAGTCGATGCCGACAACTTATCCCGAACCAAAAGGCCTTCCGGTGTTAGAAGCGATGGCGAGCGGTGTACCCGTCGTACAGCCACGCTGGGGATCGTTCACCGAAATGATCGAGAATACAGAGGGAGGGATATTGGTTGAACCGAAAGACAGCGAGAGCCTGGCTGAAGGAATTTTCTCACTCTGGAAGAATCCTGAGTGGGCCGTAGATCTGGGTCGTCGGGGGGCGAAGGGTGTTCGCAAGCATTACAGCGTCGAGCGCATGGCCGAGCGGGCACTTGAGGTATACACAGGTTTGATAGGAGTCACTCATGTCGCGGGCGACGCCCTGGAACGATGAAAAAGATCAACCGCCAAGACGCCAAGAACGCCAAAAATGCGGCAAGACTTTGGTGCTCTTGGCGTTCTTGGCGTCTTGGCGGTTGATCTTTTTCTAAGGAGAAATGACGAGTTGCTGAATATAGTTAATCTGACCAAAGAATATCCCACGCCACGCGGGCCGCTGCCGATCTTGAACGACATCTCACTGAAGTTCCAACGCGGCGATGCTGTGGCAATTATGGGACCATCCGGCAGCGGCAAAAGCACATTGCTTTATATCCTCGGAGCGCTGGAAACACCGACATCCGGGATCGTCACACTCGATGGGCAGAACCCATCACAACTCGACGAAAAATCTCTCGCCTTATTTCGCAATCAGAAGATCGGGTTTGTTTTCCAGGACCATTGCCTGTTGCCGCAATGCTCGGTCATGGAAAACGTCTTGACCCCGACGCTGATTGCAAACAGTGACAAGAACTACACCGGACGCGCAAAGGCTTTGCTGGCGCAAGTCAGTTTATCTGCGCGATCCGATCATCGTCCGGCGGAATTGTCGGGCGGCGAAAAGCAACGCGTTGCCATTGCCCGAGCTTTGATCCGTGAGCCTGTGCTGGTCCTCTGTGATGAGCCGACGGGCAACCTCGATCGCCACTCAGCGGAAAATGTGGCGTCTTTGCTCATGGATTTGCATAAACATCGACAGACCATTCTGATCGTTGTTACCCATAGTGCGGAGCTAGCCGCAAAGTTTCCTGTCAGGTACGAGCTGATCGAACGTCAACTCAAACTTATCTGAATCGTTGGTCGGGTCGCCTTCTTAGAGCGGATAACATGCGCACATCGATACTTATCAAAAACAGCCTCTGGCATTACTGGCGCACAAACCTCGCTGTCATTCTCGGTGTCGCCACAGCAGTTGCCGTACTGGCCGGCGCGTTGCTTGTAGGCGATTCGGTACGCGCCAGTCTGCGCGATCTTGCACTGGCACGTTTGGGTAAAACCGATCTCGTCATCAACTCATCGGGTTTTTTCCGTGAGCAGCTGGCCGCTGACCTGCAATCACCCGATCAATTCGCGGAGAATTTCAGAGGAGCTTGCCCGCTGATCGTGCTTGAAGGCGTTGTGACGCGTGACGAAAACAAGGCGCGCGCAGGAAATGTTCAGGTTTACGGAGTGGATGAACGTTTCTGGAAATTTCATGGTGTCAATGTGCAGGCGCCGGATGACAATGATGTTTTATTGAGCCAGGCTCTCGCACAGGAGCTCAACGCCATGGCGGGCGACACGATCATTCTGCGGATCGAAAATACATCGGCGATTCCGGCTGAATCGCCCCACGGGCGCAAAGACGACCTGGGCCGCACTATCCGCTTTACAATGCGGAGAGCCTTGCCGATGTCATCGCTCGGGGAGTTTTCGATACGTCCGCAGCAAGGCGCGGTTCGTGCAATGTTCGTGCCATTACGTAAGCTGCAAAGAAACCTTGAGCAGGAAAACAAGACAAATGCGATTCTGCTTTCAGCAAGGAGAGCGAACAGCCCGTCAGCGCGGGTGGTAGAGAAAATCCTGAAAGACAAATTCACGCTGGCTGATGTCGGGTTGAAGCTGCGCGTGCTTGACGAGCAACGGGTCTTATCGCTCGAAAGTGAGAGCATGGTGATTGGTGATGCCCTGGCCGAGAAAGCGAAAAGAGCTGCGGGGATATCGAAACTGAAAACATCTTCGATTTTAACCTATCTTGCCAACACAATTCGGGTCGGGAAGAAAGAGATTCCCTATTCGCTGGTGACAGCACTTGATGAAGAAGGGCTGGGTCAGTTTCGTAATGGTGATCATACCCGATCATTGAAGAGCTGGTTATACACTTCTGGAGAGGGGACCTATACAGATTTCCTGAAGCTGCGAGCAGGCATCGGTTCGCCTCAGACCAACGACTCTCCCATCATCCTCAACGAATGGGCTGCGAGAAACCTGGGTGTTGAAGGAGGTGAAGTTGCAGAACTTGAATATTACCTTTGGGAAGAGGCAGGACGATTGGCTACCGGCAAAAAACATTTCCGCGTGGTTCGCATTACCCCGATGGAAGGTATTGCAACCGACCGCGATCTTGCGCCCGAATACCCCGGCATTACTGAAGCCAGGAGTCTGGCTGATTGGGACCCACCTTTCCCGATTGAACTGAGCCGCATTCGCAGGATTGACGAACTTTATTGGGATTATTTCCGGACAACACCCAAAGCTTTCATCCTCCTTTCCCAGGGGCAGGAGCTCTGGGCCACACGTTACGGCAAATTGACTTCGATTCGGATCCTGCCCCCGGACAATCTCGATCTTGAGAGCGTTCGCAGAGAGTACGAGCGAGGCCTACGACATATCCTCGATCCCGCGCAAATGGGATTGAGCGTTCAATCGGTCAAAGAGCAGAGCATGCAAGCCTCGCGTGGCGCGACAGATTTCGGTCAATATTTCACTTACTTCAGTCTCTTCCTTGTCGTCTCTGCGCTGCTGCTGACGACGCTCTTTTTCAGGCTCGGCATCGAACAACGGCTGCGGGAAATCGGTTTACTGCGGTCCGTGGGTTATTCGATTAAGCAGGTTCGCTCTATCTTTTTACGCGAGGGCTTTGCGCTGGCTCTGATGGGAAGCATCATCGGCGTTGTGGGCGCAGTTGGCTACGGCGCTTTGATGATGTGGGGATTGAGCACCTGGTGGGTCGGTGCTGTTGGCACGACTTTGCTCAGACTTCACATCACACCTCAATCTTTGCTGATTGGCGGGATCGCAGGGATTATTGCAGCGCTTGTCTGTGTTTGGTGGACCCTCAGGAGACTGACGCCTGCCTCACCGCGCAGCCTGCTTTCCGGGGTGAACGAGATCGACTCACCTCGTCGCCGCGGCGCCACGGCGAGACGACGTCTTTTCTCATCCGCAAGGCTTGCAGTCATCTTTGGCTTAATCGGATTGACGTTACTAATCGCCGCCGGATATGGACGTATCAGCCAGGTTGGAGGGTTTTTCGGCGCAGGGATATTGTTGCTGATAGCCATCTTATTTTTCTGGTCTGCCTGGTTGCGTGATGACAGGAAGCAGACAATTGCGGGTCATGGTTTATGGCCGATGACGCGTCTCGGGTTTCGAAATGCCTCATCGCGACCTGGCCGCAGTGTTTTGTGCATCGCTCTGATCGCCTCTGCGGCATTCATCATCGTTTCAGTCGATTCATTCAGACGCGAAGGTAAAGCAGCAACGCTCGATAAAAGCTCGGGCAATGGCGGTTATCCGTTGCTTGCTGAGTCACTGCTGCCAATCGTTCAAGATCCGAACAGCGAGCAGGAGAGGGAAGAGTTGAATCTCAACGACGAGACGTTGCGTGATGTGAATATTACCCGTTTTCGTTTGCGCCCTGGTGATGACTCAAGTTGTTTGAATCTCTACCAGCCTCGCAATCCGCGCATCATCGCGACGGCAGATGATTTCATCAAGAGCGGCCGCTTCGCCTTTCAATCATCGCTGGCTGGAACTGATGAGGAAAAGGCCAATCCCTGGTTATTGCTCAATCAGGAGATGACAGAATCACCATCTATCAATAACCCTCAAGCCGCATCCGGACCTGGCCGAAATCCGCAAACGATAATTCCCGTCATTGCCGATGCCAATTCAATGACATATGTCCTGCATCTAAAGCTCGGTGATGAGATCACGGTCAATGCAAGCGACGGCTCGGTTGTCCGTCTTCGTCTCGTCGCGGCGCTTGCAGATAGCATTTTTCAAGGTGAATTGCTGATGTCAGGGAAGAACTTCCTGAAACTTTTTCCGGACCAGGAAGGCTATCGCTTCTTCTTGATCGATGCTCCTCCGGAGAGGGCTGCAGCTGTTGCTCATACACTCGAAGAGAGACTTTCAGATTTCGGTTTCGATGCGATGAGCACGGAGGAGAAGATCGCCGGATTTCACCAGGTCGAAAATACCTACCTCTCTACATTTCAGGCGCTCGGCGGATTGGGATTGCTGCTCGGCACGCTTGGATTGGCGGCGGTCTTGCTTCGCAACGTTTTTGAGCGACAGCGCGAACTGGCGTTGATGCGCGCTGTGGGGTACCAATCGTCACATCTGGCTTGGATGGTGGTTACAGAAAATGCTTTGATGCTCGGGTGCGGATTGATGACCGGAGTGTTGTGCGCGCTGCTGGCAATTACGCCGGCATTCATCGCGCGCGGAGGGCGTCTATCGGCAGTATCACTTGGAATATTATTATTCGCTGTTTCGATCACTGGCCTGGCGGCCTCTCTGATTGCAGTAAGAGCCGTCATTCGTTCGCCTTTACTGCCGGCTTTGAGAACCGAATAGCTGATGTCAGGACACATTTATCCAATGAGGCAAATGATGGAGAGGAAAGATCAAAACAAAAAAGGCAAAAAAGGGCAAAAAGGTGTTGTTTTTGTCCTCTTTGCCTCTTTTTGTTCTTTTTGCTTTATCCTTTCAACACCATCATCAAACGTTTTGATAAAAGTGTCCCAACATCAGACCGAATAGAGAAAAATGCAGACTGCCGAGAAGAAGGAAGGATCTATGAAAATGTTGTTTCAGAAGCTCGCATGCATAGCATTTCTCTTATGCATAAACTCGATTTTTGGTGGTCAGAGCGTTTCTGCGCAGGAGTGGCCGCAATGGCGCGGAGCGAATCGCGACGGTGTCATCAAAGGATTCCTCGCGCCCAAGACCTGGCCCGATCAATTGAAGTCGAAATGGAGAGTGACAGTTGGCATAGGCCACTCATCGCCGCTCGTCGTCGGCCGGCGCGTTTATCTGCACACGCGGCAGGGTGAAAATGAGGTCGTTGCAGCGTACGATCTCGAGACCGGAAAAGTCTTATGGCAGGACAGCTACCCGGCCGAATATACAATGAATCCGGCGGCGAGGGGGCACGGCAAAGGTCCCAAGTCTACACCTGCGTATAGTCAAGGGAAGCTCTATACGATCGGAATCACCGGCGTCCTCTCCTGTTACGACACGTCGCAGGGCAAGCTGCTCTGGCGCAAAGAATCGTTGACTCTGTTCAAGGCAAAAGCGCCGCTATTCGGCACTGCTACATCGCCACTGGTTGATCGAGGGTTGGTGATCGCTTTCCTGGGTGGGAATGACAGTGGCGCGCTGGTGGCTTTCGATGCGATCACCGGCGCGGAGAAATGGAGATGGAATGGCGATGGCCCGGGTTATTCTTCACCTATCGTTGTCGAGGTCGCCGGCAAGCGGCATATCGTTACTCAGTCACAACAGAACATCATAGGCATCAGGGCTGACGACGGGGGGCTTCTGTGGAAGATCCCTTTCGAGACCGAATATGTACAGAACATCGTCACTCCGGTCGTGCACAAAGACCTGTTGATCTTTTCCGGCCTCAACAAAGGAGTCTTTGCAATTCGAGTAGGCTGGCGCGATGACAAGTGGGTGACGGATCAGGTGTGGCAGAACAGAGAAGTCTCGATGTATATGAACTCTCCCATTCTGAGCGGCAACCTGTTATTCGGAATGTCGCACCGAAACAAAGGCCAATTCTTCTGTCTCGATGCAAACACAGGGAAGACTTTATGGACGGGCGATCCGCGTCAGGGCGAAAATGCCGCGATGGTGATTGCCAACAGTTTGATCTTTTCGCTGACGAACGAGGCGAATTTGATCGTGACAAGCGCAGCTGACAAAGCCGCTACGCCGATGAAAACATACAGCGTCGCCAATAGCCCGACGTGGGCGCATCCGGCGATTGTGGGAAAGAATATTTTGATCAAGGATGAGAATACGCTGGCGATGTTGAGCCTGGAATAATCGCTGTGACTGGAGAATACTTATCGGCTGCGAATATGACTAGAAAACAGCTAATTGGCGTCTGGTGGCTCCTCACAATTTTACTTGCCCTGGTTCTCTTCCGCTGGTTCAATCTCCCGCGATGAATCCGGCAATCTCGACATCCCCACTCATCGCTGTCGTTGGCCCCACGGCCTCGGGCAAGAGCGATCTGAGCATCGCTCTGGCAGAACGTTTCAATGGCGAGATAGTCAACTGTGATTCGGTTCAGGTCTATCGCGGTATCTACATTGCAACGGCGAAAGTGCCGGTGGAGGAGCAACGAGGAATTCCGCATCATCTGATCGACATAGTTGACCCGACAGTTAAATTCACAGCTGTTGACTGGGCAAAGAAGGCAAGAGAAGTCATCGCAGAGATCGATGCAAGAGGTAAGCACGCATTTCTGGTGGGCGGTACAGGTTTTTACCTGCGCGCCCTGACAACGAGGTTCTTCGAGTCACCAGAGATCGATGATTCACTGCGCCCGCGTCTGCAGGAGATTATGCAGAAACACGGCGCCGGGCATTTGCACAAGATGCTCAAGCGCGTCGATCCGAAGCTTGCTGCAAAGTTTCCGCCCAAAGATTGGTCACGAGTTACTCGCGCTCTCGAGGTCTATTTTTCATCCAGCACTCCTCTATCTGTTTGGCAGGAACGATCTCCGGAAGTGCCGACCGAATATGCCGCACGGTTGCATTACTTTGTGCTTGCGCCGCCGCGCGAAGAGCTCTATGAACGCATCAACTCCCGAGTTGAGACAATGATCAAAAATGGCTTGCTCGAAGAGATTCAGAACCTGATAGCATCGGGTGTTCCACATACGGCAAAAGCCTTCAACGCGCACGGGTACAAACGGTTTGTCGAATACATGATGGGGAAGCGGACACTTGAAAGCGCGATCGAACAGATGAAACTCGACACGAGGCACTATGCCAAGCGGCAATGGTCATGGTGGAGAGCACAGAAAAATACGTTTTGGTTCGAGGGGTTCGGATTCGATGAGGGCGTGATCGAAGAAGCGAGGCGGCTCTTAAGAAGAAAGATGCTAGATGCTAGATGCTAGATGCTAGGACGCTCACCAAACTTCTATAGTCTTTAAGAAAAGACTATAGAAGTTTGGTGAGCGTCCTAGCATCTAGCATCTAGCATCTAGCATCTGTTCGGCTCAATCGACTTCGGGCAGTGCAAAGCTCATCAGAATGTTGCCAACAGAGCAAGCCACGTACTGCCTGCCGCCAACTGCATAGCTGATCGGTGAGGCGTGGATATCCCCACCCGTCTGCGTGCGCCATAGCAGTTTGCCCGTCCGCGAGTTGAAAGCCATGAAATTGCCATCGCCTGAGGTGACGAAGGTCACACCTCCGGCCGTAGCCAATACTCCATTGCCGAGACCGCCGGTAGAGAAGCGATAGTCCCACTTCGTCTGGCCGGTCTCCGGATCGATTGCCTTGACGCCACCCCACTCGACATCTCCGGGCGCGAAGAATCTGCCGCCCCAATACGCCTTGCCTGCTTCATACTTCTGCTCCTCCTTAACGTAGATATTGCCCGCTTCCCTATAGGTGAAGATGAAGTATCCGGTCTCAGGATCGTATGAGGGCGATTGCCAGTTGGTTGCGCCTGCCAGGTTTGGATAGACCAGTGTGCCTTCACGGCTGGGCTCTTTGCCGGTATCCAGAATTGGACGACCGTTTTTGTCCAGTCCTTTTGCCCACGTCTGCCGAGCGAACGGTGTTCCAAATAAAAATTCCCCCGTCTCGCGATCGAGCACATAGTAGAAGGCGTTGCGGTTTGCCTCTAGCAGAAGTTTACGCATCTTGCCCTTCCACATACGGTTGACGAGCATTGGCGTCTCGTTCGCGTCCCAGTCGTAGACGTCGTGGGGTGTGAATTGGAAATGCCAGCGCCGCTTGCCCGTCTGCGGGTCGAGGGCGACAACTGAGTCGGAGAAGAGATTATCTCCCATGCGCACATCGCCGTTTAAATCGGGCGCTGGATTGCCTATGCCCCAGTAGAGGATATCCAGTTCCGGATCATAAGTGCCAGTCATCCAGGTCGCGCCACCGCCATATTTCCAGCTATCCCCGGCCCATGTGTCATTTCCGAACTCCCCTGGCCCCGGAATAGTCCAGAAACGCCATAACCGTTTGCCTGTCGCCGCATCATAAGCATCCAGGAAGCCGCGGACACCAAACTCACCTCCACCCATCCCGACTATCACTTTATCTTTGATCGCCAATGGGGCCATCGATGAGAAATAGCCCTGAGCTACCTCAGCCAGTTTCACCTCCCATAGCAGACGCCCGGTTTTGGCGTCGAGCGCGACCACATGTGCATCACCCGTAGTCATAAACAAACGTCCGCCGAGCATAGCAAAGCCACGGTTGGCGACGCCTTTAACGTCAAATTTGGGATCTTTCGGCTGGTACTTGTACTCCCACAACATTTTACCCGTAGCTGCATCGAGCGCGTATGCGTAGTTCGACGCGGCTGTTGTGTACATCACACCATCCACGACCAGAGGCGAGCCTTGGAGCAACCCATTTCCTTGCGGCTGGAAGGTCCAGGCGGTTTGCACCTGTGCCACGTTGTTTAGGTTGATCTGCTTCAGTAGTGAGTAGTGGCGGCCTTCGTAATCGCCGAAGTAAGTGAGCCAGTTGTGCGGCTCTTTGCGCGAGTTGACGATGCGCTCGAAAGTCAGGCCACCCTTGACCGGCATGTGCACGCTTTTAGACGGATCGGATGATTTGAGAGACTTCAGATAAGCGATCAAATCATTGATCTCTCCCTCGGTTAGCCGTGTGCCATAATCGGCCGGCATGATCGATTTCTGCGCGTATTTAATCTCGGACAAGTCCCTCTTTTTGAGCAAATAAAATTCCTCATCGCGCCCGAAGAGTTGGATTGAAAAGGTATCCTCATTGCGACGCAGGCCCTTGATGGCCTTACCATTTTTGGTCACAACCTCGACGAAGCCTGGCATGTAACCTTCGCGAGAGCCGGGTTTGAGAATTATTTTTCTCAGCTCATCGCTCTTCAGATTACCAATGGAGGAAAGATCTGGCGCGAAGCGGCTACCCTGCCCATTGATCATGTGACAAGCAATACAATCGCCTTTGCCGGTAAAGACCAACTCGCCCGCCCCCACATTGCCGGCGATTTTTTCATTGCTCCCGCCGCTGAGCGCCCGCAAAAAGCTAACAGACTGCCATACCTCATCGTCAGTTAGCCCCATTGCCGGCATGGCAGTGCCGGTGATGCCGTTCTTGATTACGCCGAAAAGTTGCGCGTCTTCATTGCCGTGTTTGAACGTTCCCTTGTTAAGGCCCGGGCCACGCCCTCCGTCTCCCTTCGCTCCGTGACAACCCGCACACATCTGATCGAAAATCTTTTTACCTGCGTCAATCGCTTCGGGCTTATCGGCAAAAGGATTCTTCTGCGCGGCTCCGTGCTGTGCCATCAGAATTGCAGAAGTGACACTCACAACTATCAGTGTAGACAGTATCAGCCTGGACTTTTTCATAGCTTCTCTTTTTCCTCTGAAAAAGATGCTAGATGCTGGATGCTAGATGCTAGGACGAACAGCTAGCAGCTAGCATCTAGCATCTAGCATCACTTTTTTGGTTTCCCCGTCATTGGCACAAACCTCACCGGTATCGTTCGCTTCTCGCTCAGGCCCTGAGACGTCCTTGTGATAATTTTCATCTCCTGATACGTGACCCCAACTGGAATCACCATCTTTCCATTCATTGCGAGCTGGTCGAGGAGAGCCTTCGGGACCTCATCCGGAGCAGCCGTGACGACGATGCCATCGTAGGGCGCGTGTTCAGCCCAGCCCTCGTAACCGTTCCCAGTCTTCACGTAAACATTCTTGTAGCCAAGTTCGGTGAGCGTCTGACGGGCCCGTTCAGCCAGCTCAGGAATGATCTCAATGGTGTAGATCTCTTTGGCCATTTCGCCGAGGATAGCCGCTTGATAGCCGGAGCCCGTGCCGATTTCCAGCACCTTTTCATTCTTAGAGATCTCGGCGGCCTCTGTCATATAAGCGACGATGTAGGGTTGAGAGATTGTCTGATCCTGGCCAATCGGCAAAGGATGATCTTCGTATGCCAGGTGGATGTAGTTCGCCGGGACGAACCGGTGGCGAGGGACTTTCATCATCGCTTCCAGGACTGCCTTGTTTTCTATGCCTCGCGCGCGTATTTGATTTTCGACCATCCGACGAAGCCGGTCTTTGAAATCATCTGATGGCGCGCTTTTTGTCTGTGCCTGGGTGACAGCATCATCCTGAGGCTTTTGTGTTGAGCAGCCCGGGAGTAAGAGCAACGACAGGCAGAGCAAGTGGGCGATGGAGGCTGCGATCATGGGACATCCTCTGCAACTATTGGGAGCGCCCTGGGAGCGCACGCGTCCCCGCGTGCTGGATTTCCGGAAGGAGCTCATTATCGAAGTCCAGCACGCGGGGACGCGTGCGCTCCCAGGGCGCTCCCAATGTTTTCATTGTTTCTGGGCGTCGCCTGAGCGACCTGAGCTTCGATCGGTCGCTCACGTGCCGAAGCTCAGGTCGCTTACGCTCCCAGTACTGCACCAGGCTTCGTCCCAACTGAAAACTGAAAACTGTGTTATTGATATATGACAAAGAAATTGTTGTTCAAATAGTCGTGCTTTTCAACCCGCCTGAATCCAGCTGTCTTCATCCATCCTTCAAGCTCTTCCAAAGTATACTTCATCTGCTCGTGGCCGGGAGGCCAGGTCTCGCTGAAGTCGATGATGGCAAGGCGTCCGGATGGCTTCAGATAATTCCGCAAGTTCTTCAGGTAGGTATCGCGATTCCGGATGTGATGAAGTGTGTCAATGATCAAAATCAGGTCTACCGGTTCGGGTATCTTCGGATCATCTGGGCCCGCTAAGACAGTGCGGATGTTTGAGAGGTTTTGCTCACGCGCGGTCATCTCGATGTGCTTGAGCAAATCAGGGTCGATGTCTATCGCAAAGACTGCCCCTTTCTCGCCAACCTTCCTGGCAACTGGGCGCGCGAACAAACCGGACCCGGCCCCCAGATCAGCTACCTTTTGACCGGATGAAACCTTCAAGGTCTCGACGACCCGATCTATCTGCAAGCCTTTGACACGCTGCTCCGACTCCAGCGTCTTGATATAACTCTGCGGATCGCGACGCTGCTCTGCTTGTTGCGCGCCGAGCAGAAAAATTGAAAGTGCGAGTAAAATCCATCCTCTCATCTTGGACTCCTCATTGTGGTTCATCGCCGGTTTTCGATGTTTCTTTTTGTTTATCTGCCACAGCTGACCCGTCGCTGAGCCACCCACGAGCGTGGCCGACGTAATAGATCACAGCGCCAAATAGTATGGTAGCCAGTGCCGCACCCGTAGGCAGTGGTTCTCGATATAATCCGTTGAACCAGACAACTGTCACGAGAATCAGGAAGATGGCTGGAGTCACAGGATAACCGGGGACACGGAAAAACGGAGTTGTGCCTGTTACTGAGTGACGCCTGACCAAATAAACGGCAGCGACTGTCAGTCCGGCGAAAAGTAAGAGAGCCGAGCCAACATAGTTCAACAGGAACTGGAAAGCATTAGTCAGAGCCAGCGTCGCCGACAAGATTGCTTGAACCAGAATGGCGACGATTGGCGCTCCGCTGCGGCGGCCAAGACGGCTGAAGATCGCAGGTGCGAGTCCGTCGCGAGCCATCGCATAGTAGACTCTTGGTCCTACCACAGTCATTGCACTCACCGAACCAATAATTGCCAGAGTGATGATTGTGCTCACGATTTGCGCACCGCCAGGGCCGAATAAATGTTTGGCGGCAATCTCACCAATGGTTATCTTCTGGCTCTCGTTAGCCAGGTCCCAGGATGTGGATGGAAGGGCGTAGAAAAAAAGCAAATTGAGAGCCAGGTAAAGAATCGTCACGGCCAGTGTGCCGCCAATCAGAGCGCGGGGTAACGTGCGGTGAGGCTCGCCTGCTTCTCCGGCCAGGTAAGCAGCGGCATTCCATCCGCTGTATGCGAAACTGACTGGAATCAGGGCCAACCACCAGTTATTCGTGGCCTCCGATCCCTCCGTTACTCCGCGCCAATCGCCGCGTCCTGTGCTGAGGCCTGCTATCACAAACACCACGATCGCACCAATCACCAGCGCTGCAATCGCAGTTTGTAACCTGCCGCTGGGGCGCACACCTAAGGAATGAAAAAGCGCCAGAACTAATACCAGAATAGCTGCTGAAGCGGCGCCTTGACTTATTCCCAGTTGGCCGATGAGCGGTGCCCCCGGATCCAATCCCAAAAGGGTGAATGAATAAGCAGCAGCACCCAAAGAGGCGATTGCGAGTGGCGCCGAGAACCCGACAAAGAAGGAAATCCACCCACTTAGAAATCCCCATAACCGCCCATAGGTGCGTGTGACATAGTAATATTCACCTCCGGCTTCGGGCATCCGCGTCGCCAACTCCGCGTAGCAGAGTGCACCGCAGAGCGACAGCCCGCCGCCGACTGCCCAGACGGCCAGCGCAGCCAATCCGTTGCCGGTTGCGCTTCTGACGAAGGCCGGCACCGTGAAGATTCCTGTTCCCACCATATTTGTCACCACAAATGCGGTGGCGGCCCAAACTCCTAAAACGCGATGCAAGCCAGGACTCGCCGCGCCAACAGCCAATTGCTCATTAACAGTCGCTTCTTTTTCAGACATTTTTTTCTCGATGTTGGTATGTTCAGAAAAAGATGCTAGATGCTAGATGCTAGATGCTAGTACGCTCACCGAGCATCTAGCAGCTAGCAGCTAGCATCTAGCATCTAGCATCTAGCATCTTTTTCGTCTGTTCCGTTTTCTCACTTCTATCTTCCTCATCCTTGCTTCCGTTCGAACTCGCGCATGAAATCAACCAGCTCGACCACACCCGGTTTCGGAAATGCGTTGTAGATCGAAGCGCGCAATCCGCCGACCGACCGATGGCCCTTCAGACCGTCAAACCCCACTGCCGTCGCTTCCTTGATGAATTTCTTCTCCAGCTCTTCATTGGGCAAACGGAACGTGACATTCATCAGGCTGCGACAGTCTTTTTCAGCATGGCCACGATAGTAACCATCCGAATCGTCAATCGCATCATAAAGGATCTTCGCTTTCTCTTTGTTATTGACCTGAATCTTCTCAAGCCCGCCGATATCGTTGAGCAGCCATTTGAAAACAAGGCCGCAGAGATAGATGGCGAAGCAGGGCGGCGTGTTGTACATCGAGCCGCTCTTGGCGAGATTGCGATAGTCGAGCATTGAGGGCAAGCCTTCGGGCGCTCGTTCAAGTAAATCTTCGCGGATGATAACGATGGTCACACCCGCAGGACCTGCGTTCTTTTGCGCTCCGGCGTATATCAAGCCATACTTCGTAACGTCAATCGGCTTGCTGATAAAGTTCGACGACATATCACACACGAGCGGCACATCGACGGCCAGCGGTTCTTCCTGAAACTCAACACCGAAAATCGTTTCATTTGAAGTGAAGTGAAGATATGCCGCATTCGGATCGAGCTTGATCTCTTCCGGCTTTGGAAGACGATTGAAGTTGGTCTCCGCTGTTGAGCCGGCTGCGTGCGCAGTGCCGATCTTTTTGGCTTCTTTGAGTGCACCCTGTCCCCAACTACCTGTGAGAATGTAATCGGCGCTTCTGTCTTTCGCGAGCAGATTCATCGGGACCATCGTGAATTGGAGGCTTGCGCCGCCCTGCAAAAACAGCACCCTGTAGTTCTCCGGAATGCCGAGCAATTTTCTCAGAACCGCTTCTGCTTCATCGATTATGTGCTCAAATGAGGGTGAGCGATGGCTGATTTCAAGCACCGACATTCCGACACCGGGAAGGGCAAACAATTCGCGTTGAGCTTGTTGGAGCACCGGCTCAGGCAGCACAGCCGGGCCGGCGCTGAAGTTAAAAATGCGTTCTGTCATTAATCGAGACTCCTAAGAGAACAGTTTTCAGTTTTCATTTGTAACTGCTCAGCCGCATAGCGGCTGAGTAGTTACAAATGAAAACTGAAAACTGTTCTATTTTAATTGAATCAGCTTGATTTCAATGATGTCACTATTAGCATCACGAATGCGAACAAGCGTTACGTCCTTAAGCGGAGCATCCAGACCAATTCGAGCGATCGCTGCCTCTGCACCAGCGAAAACAATATTTTCCATCTCCTGCACATTGATATTCGCAGCTTTGATCTCGTTGAAAACGTGCGCCAGGACGCCGGGGCGATCACGATGGCGAACAATGAGCAAATGAGTCGCGGGTGTTTGTTCGGAGAGGTTGACGACATTCGGTACTTTGCCCGTCTCCTTGAAGGTCCGGATGATGCGGACGGTCTCAGTGGCGATGGCTTCCTGCGCCTGATCTGTTGAAGCACCAATGTGATGCGTGCCGTAGACGTTGGAAAGTTGCACCACGCTGTCGCTGAACTCTCCTGTGGCGGATGCCGGCTCACTTGCAAAAACGTCAAGGCCGGCGCGGATGCCTTTTGTCTTGATGGCTTGTAGAAGAGCTGACTGGTCAATGATCTCAGCGCGCGAGGTATTGATAATATAAGACCCTGGGCGCATCACTTCGAAGACATCGGCGTTGATCACCCCACGCGTGTCAGGTGCGAGCGCCAGGTGAAGACTCAGAATGTCGCAATCGTGGGCTACTTCGATGATGGTTTGGCGAAAAGAAATGCCCATCTCGGCTGCTGATTCGGGCGTCAGACTGCGGCTCCAACCGACAACATCCATCCCGAACGCTTTTGCGCGCTGAATCATCTCACGGCCGATCTGGCCGAGACCGATCAGTCCCACCGTGCGTCCATAAAGTCCTCGTGCATTGCTGTATTCTTTCTTGTTCCACTTGCCCGCGCGAAGATCCGCAACATTGTCTGCGATCCGTCGATCGAGACTGAGAATTAAGGCGAAAGCCAGTTCGGCGACGGCGATGGAATTTTTGCCAGGACAGTTTGAGACATAGACGCCACGTGCGGAAGCTGCTTTGACGTCAATCGTGTTAAAACCGGCACCCGCGCGCACGACCAAACTCAGGCGCCCCTTGTCGAGCATCGCCTCTGTTACTCTGGTTGAACGCACGACGAGCACATCTGCCTGCGATTCGGCGATTGCCTTAACAAGCGACTCGTCTTTTAAATCGGCGTTATAGATGACCTCGCAGCCGATCTCTCTGAGCCCATTGATCCCGCTCTCTTCGAATTTGTCGGCAATAAGGACCTTCATAGTGATTGCGGATTTCGGATTTCGGATTTCGGATTGCGGATTTAACAGTAGCTTCAATTTATCAAATCCGCAATCCGCAATCCGCAATCCGCAATCAGATGAGGTGACTGAGCAATCCATCTCTCAGTTTCGGCTCGAACCAGGTTGATTTAGGCGGCATGATCTCTCCGGCATCGGAGATCGCCATCAGTTCGTCAACAGTGACTGGATGGAGCGAAAATGCGACGGCGGCTTTACCTTCGTCGACCAGCATCTCAAGTTCCCTCGTGCCGCGAATGCCGCCGATGAAATCAATTCGTTTGTCGGTGCGCGGGTCCTGGATCCCGAGGATCGGTGTGAGCAAAAGGTCTTGCAACACACTCACGTCGAGCCGTTCGATGATCCTGAGGCGCCTGGTCACATCGCTCTTCACCTCCAGGCCGTACCATCGGCCATCAAGATACATCGAAATATCTCCGCGCTTCTTCGGCCTCGGGTCGTCGTGTTCAGAGATTTCAAACTCACGTCCGACCTCGCTCAAAAATTCTTTTGCTGTGTTGAGATTGAGATCTTTGACGGCGCGGTTGTAAGGCAGAATCTGAAGTTGATCGGCAGGGAAGAGCACACACTGGAAAAAGTTATACTCTTCGTCGCCATTATGCTGTTGGTTTGTCGCTCGCAAACTCGCGCGCGCGCGGCTGGCGCTCTTCGCTCGATGATGGCCGTCGGCGATATAAAACGACGGGACCTGGTTGAAAGCTTCAATGAGAGCCTCGTTCATCTGCGCCGGGACACGCCAGATCGTATGCGTGATATCGTCAGCCGCGATGAAATCAAAGAGCGGCGGAGCCGGGGTAATCGTTCTCATCAACTCATTGAATTCGGGCTTCCGTTCGGGGATTGCTCGCCCATTTGCGGCCTCAACCATGGCGTCGATGTAGCTTTGAGTATCATCAACGACCGTAGGGCTTGGGCGATAAGTTAGAAGAATTGGGCCGGTTTGCGCGCGCAGCGCCAGCATGTGGCGCGTGCGGTCGTCTTCCTTGTCGCGTCGTGTGCGCTCGTGTTTGCGAATGATGTCGTTATCATATTCATCAATTGAGCAACAGGCGACCAGGCCTGTCTGTTCGCGCGCTCCCATTCTTAATCGATAAAGATAGAAGCTCGGTTCGTCTTCGATGATGAGGGGGGCCGATGAGATGAGGCGATCGAAATTCGAGGCTGCTCTTCCGTAGACTTCGTCCGAGTAGATGTCCGTGCCGGTTGGCATCTCTATTTCAGACCGTGAAACACGCAGGAAGCTGAGCGGATTATCGCCGGCCAGAACAGCAGCTTCTTTTGTGGTGACGACATCGTAGGGGACGCTTGCCACCGCAGCAGCTTGTTCAGGCAGAGGTCGTAGAGCGCGAAAAGGCTTAACGATTGCCACAGGTAGATTTCTCCTTCGTGTATGGATTGATGACCGGCGTTTGAAGAAGGAGCAATTCTACAACATCCTGACTCAATCAAATTGCTGTCATTACTTCAAAGCTTTCTCGATTGCCTCAAGAAGCAGGTCCCGATCGATAACCCCATAGCGGGTGTAAGCGAGATTGCCCTGCTTATCGTAGACGAATGTCGCAGGCAGAGTGCCCTGCCAGTTTTTGTCGACGACGGCCATCATCTCCTCGGGGTCTTCAGTGTCCTGCACGAGGATGTTGAACATCGCCTTCTGCTCTTTGACGAATGGGATGACCTTCGATTTGATATCAGCGACCTCATCGGCGCTGATGGCAACCATCTTCACACCCTTGTCGCGATACTTGCTATCGATCGCAACCAGTTCAGGGAATTCGGCGACACAGGGGCCACACCATGTCGCCCAGAAATTAATTACTAAAACATTGCCTTTTTCCGCGTTTTTGAATTTGTCGAAGTCGACGGGTTTGAGCAATCCGATTTTAGGCTCAAAGTTTTTAGCCTGAATTTTGCCGGCTTTGAATTCTTTCGCGGTTTGAACCCGTTTAATGACACAGCCAAAAGCTTTGCCATCTGTGACGCTGACAGGCTTGCCTGCGAGCAGTTCGTCCAACGCTACGCGCAGGTCCTGGCGATTGACGCGCCGGACTTCACGCGAGTTGTCAATCCGCCCGTGATAACGCAAGACGCCTTCGCTGTCGACCAAAAACATTTCCGGTGTACGCTGCGCACCATAGGCGTCAGCTACCTTATTTCCATTGTCTTTGAGGATCGTAAAGCCCAGGTTGTTTTTCGCTGCGTGTTTTTTGACCTCAGAGAGCGGCTCATTGAAGTTTGAATTGACGCCGAGGAAGACGACATTTTTCCCGGCATAATCTTCAGAGATCGCGCGCATACGGGCATTGTAATCATTCGAGATCGGGCATTGCGTTCCGATAAAGGCCAGAGCGACGATCTTGCCACGATAGTCTTTGAGCGAATGTTTTTTGCCTTTGAGGTCCGTCAGGGTAAAGTCAGGCACGGCTTGCCCGATAACAGGCGCAGAACGTGCAGTCACTGTTGATCGAGCATCGAGTGCGATAAGCAAAGACAGACTAATAGCAAATCCAATCAGAGTTCTCTTCATAACTTCCTTCCTATCGGATACATTTCGAATGACAAACAATTGAAGCTGATGCAAATAAAAGCCCAATTGAATCTATAGATTCGCATTATGAAGGAAATTCACCGCCGAGGCGCAGAGATCGCAGAGGAGACGCAGAGA
>JAKEHZ010000222.1 GCA_022614735.1 Acidobacteriota bacterium
GACAGATCGTCTATCGCCCGCTACGCGGGCTCGATCAAATTGCTGACCAATTCCCCGGGTTTCGCTTCGCTTCACCCGGGGCTAATCTCTCTCGCCTGCTATGCAGGCTAAGAGCGGAGACGACCATGCAGATCAAAAAAGCAGCGGTGCTCGGAGCTGGCGTGATGGGCGCGCAGATAGCCGCTCACCTGGCAAACGCCGGCATTCCTTCTTTGCTGCTTGATATCGTTCCGAAGGAACTGACCCCCGAAGAACAGGCCAAAGGCTTGACACTCGAATCGCGCGCCGTGCGCAATCGAATTGCACAGGCCGGATTCGACACCGCCGTTAAGGCCAAACCTGCGGCCTTCTTTTCACCCGAAGCGGCGAGCCTCGTCACTGTTGGCAACTTTGAAGATGATCTATCGAAGCTCAAAGAATGCGATTGGATCATCGAGGCAATTATTGAAAACCTGCAAATCAAACGCTCGCTCTACGAACGCATCGAACCTCATCTCCACTCTCAGGCTATCGTCAGTTCAAATACGTCGGGCATTCCGGTTGCCTCATTGGCTGCAGGCCGCAATGACAATTTCCGCAAGAGGTTTTTAGGCACACACTTCTTCAACCCGCCTCGTTATCTCTATCTGCTCGAGATGATCACAACACCCGAAACTGACAGGCAGGTTTCGGATTTCATTGCCGATTTCTGCGATAAAATCCTGGGCAAAGGCATCGTTTACGCCAAGGACACGCCGAACTTCATCGCCAATCGCATCGGCACATTTTCTATGCTCGATGCAATCAAGGTCATGCTCGAAGGCGGCTACACGACCGAAGAGGTCGATGCATTGACTGGCCCTGTTATCGGCCACGCTAAGAGCGCATCCTTCCGAACGCTCGATATTGTAGGTCTTGATACATTCGTTCACGTCGCAAAGAACCTCTATGAAGCCACGCCAAACGACGAGAAGCGCGAGACATTCCATCTACCCGATGTGCTGCAGAAGATGGGCGAGAAAAAGATGCTCGGCGACAAGACGAAAGGCGGGTTCTACAGAAAAACAGCCGATGGAATTCAGACGCTCGATCTCAACACCTTCGAGTACCGCGAACAGCAAAAGCCCAGGTTCGCTTCGCTGGATGCGGCAAAGCAGGTGGACAAGCTGGAAGACCGCCTGAAAGCGCTCATTTACGCCAAGGACCGCGCCGGCGAGTTCCTGTGGCGCACAACCTCCGAGACCCTGATCTACTCTGCGAATCGCATCCCCGAAATTGCCGACAACATTGTTGAGGTGGACAACGCGATGAAGTGGGGATTTGCTCACGAACTCGGTGTTTTCGAAACCTGGGACGCTATCGGCGTCGAAGAGTCGGTTGCGAGGATGCGCGAAGAAGGTCGCGCAATCCCGGCAAACGTCGAGAAGATGCTCGCGGCCGGGCACAAAAGTTTTTACAAGACCGACAACGGCGCCCGTTATTACTTCGATTTCGCTTCAGACCAATATAAACCTGAACGCCAGCCCGCCGGCATCACGATTCTGAAATCGCTCAAGGCACAAAACAAGATCATCAAAAAGAATACGGGCGCCAGCTTGATTGACCTGGGTGATGGCGTAGCTGGCGTCGAGTTCCACTCGAAGATGAACGCATTAGGTCAAGATCAGATTGGAATGATCCAGTATGCCATCAAGGAGGTCGAAAAGAATTTCGTTGGCCTGGTCATAGGTAATCAGGGTGAAAACTTTTCCGCGGGCGCAAACATAATGATGATCCTGCTGGCCGCGCAGGAAGGCGAATGGGACGAACTCGCGCTCGCCGTACGTCAATTCCAGAATACGACGATGAGCCTGCGCTATTCATCGAAGCCGGTCGTCGTAGCGCCACATCATCTGACACTCGGGGGCGGCTGTGAGATGGTTCTCCATGCTGACCGGGCAGTTTCTGCTGCCGAAACTTACATTGGCCTGGTCGAGGTCGGCGTCGGTTTGATTCCGGGAGGAGGCGGCACGAAGGAGATGGCTGTCCGCGCATCCGAAGCGGTCGCAGACATCCCGTCGCTCGATCAGTTTGAAGTCCTCAAGCGCAACTTCGAGATGACCGCGATGGGCAAGGTTGCAACGAGCGCTGTCGAAGCAAAGCATTGGGGCTTGATGCGCAAACAGGACCGCATCGTCATGAACGACAGACGAGTAATCGAAGAAGCCAAACAGACCGTGCTGACCCTTGTGCGCGAGGGCTATCTTCCGCCGCAGCCCAAGCAAGACGTGTTAGTGCTGGGCGAAGCCGCACTGACGAAGTTCAAGCTCGGTCTGCATATGATGAAGCGCGGTGGCTACATCTCCGATCACGATGCGCTGATCGCGACAAAGATTGCTACTGTGATGAGCGGCGGCAATCTAACACGGCCAACACGTGTGTCCGAAGCATATCTGCTCGATCTCGAACGAGAAGCATTTGTCAGCCTGTGCGGCACGAAGGCGACGCAGGAACGTTTGGCGCATATGCTTAAGACGGGCAAGCCGTTGAGGAACTAATAATCTAACGGATTTCGTGGTTATGAACAGGAAGCCGAAACCAGCTAATACTTTCAACACAAAGGGTCAAAGGATCAGAGGGTCAAAGAAGAAAAAAATCAAGCATTTATCCCCCTTTGACCCTTTGACCCTTTGATCCTTTGTGTTGAAACTGTCAGCCGGAAAAGGAGAAACATCATGCGTGAAGCAGTAATCGTCAATGCGTTAAGGACGGCTGTCGGCAAAGCGCCGCGCGGTTCGCTGAAAGATATGCGGCCAGACGACATGGTCGCCACTGTGATCAAAGAACTATTGTCGCGCACACCGGAGCTCAAACCAGCAGATGTCGAAGACGTGGTCATCGGTTGTGCTACGCCCGAAGCTCAGCAGGGGATGAATATGGCGCGACAGGCATCGCTCCTCGCAGGTCTGCCCAATTCGTCATCTGCAATCACGATCAATCGTTTCTGTTCGTCAGGACTCCAAGCCATTGCACAGGCCGCTGAGCACATCATGTGCGGCTTCTCTGAAGTAGCTATCGGCGGCGGTGCCGAATCGATGTCATTGCTGCCGATGGGAGGGCATAATCTTTCGCCAAATCCCACGCTTGTGGATACCTATCCGGACACCTACCTGAATATGGGATTAACGGCAGAAAATCTCGCCCGCAAATACGGCATCACGCGCGAGCAGGCTGATGAATTCTCGGCTCGTTCTCATCGCAACGCAGCAGCGGCGATCGACGGGGGAAGGTTCAAGGAAGAGATCGTGCCTCTCACTGTCATTACGCGCGAGCTTGAAACTGATGAGAAAGGCCGCGGCAAGATACGTGCGAGAGAGACCGTGTTTGAAGTTGACGAGGGTGTGCGCCGCGACACTTCGATGGAAGGACTGGCCAGGCTCAAACCCGCCTTCCATGCGAGAGGCACAGTGACGGCGGGAAATTCATCGCAAACTTCGGACGGCGGGGCGGCGGCGCTCGTCATGTCGCTGGAACGCGCGGAAAGCCTGGGACTGAAACCGATGGCGCGCTTTGTGGCATTTGCGACTGGTGGTGTGGCGCCCGAAGAGATGGGCATTGGCCCTGTCGTAGCTATTCCGAAGGCTTTGAAGGCTGCCGGGCTCAAACTCGAAGAGATCGACCTGATCGAGCTCAACGAAGCTTTCGCCGCCCAGGCGCTCTCAGTTATCAAAGAACTCAATCTCGATCTTGAGCGGTTGAATGTCAACGGTGGCGCGATTGCGATGGGCCATCCACTTGGCTGCACAGGCGCGAAGCTCACCGCAACGCTGCTCTACGAGATGAAGCACCGCAAATCGCGCTACGGTCTGGTCACCATGTGCGTCGGCGGCGGAATGGGCGCAGCAGGAATTTTCGAAAATTTGATGAGATGAAGCAGAAGAATACGAAACAAACGAAAATCCAGACCATTTTTCGTTTGTTTCGTTTATTTCGTTTGTTTCGTATTCTCTCTTGATTCTTTGTTGAACGAAAGGATGGAAACAATCATGGCAGCAGTACTCGAAAAAGAAGTCATCAAAGGAGGCGGGTTTTTACTCGCTGAAACCTTGCCCGCTCAGGTCTTTTCACCGGAAGATTTCACCGATGAACAGAAGATGATCGCGCAGACGACCCATGAATTCATGGATAAGGAGGTCGTCCCGCAACACGAAGCAATCGAAAGCAAAGACTACGAAGTTCAACGCGGCCTGATTAAAAAGGCTGCTGATCTCGGGCTGATCAATGCGAGCATTCCCGAAGGGTACGGAGGACTGGAGCTTGATCACGTTTCGAACATGCTTATTGCGGAGCATATTTCCGGTGAAGCCTCGTTCTCCACTGGCTTCGGCGCAACCAGCAGCATCGGCCTGCTGCCGATTGTCCTTTTCGGTACTGATGAGCAGAAGGAGAAATACCTGCCGAAAATCGGTTCTGCCGACTGGATCAGCGCCTACTGCCTGAGCGAATCGGGCTCGGGTTCAGACGCGCTTGCGGCGAAGTCGACTGCGCGACTGAGCGAAGACGGAAATAACTGGATCCTCAACGGCGAAAAGATGTGGATCACGAACGGCGGATTCGCTGACGTTCTGACCATCTTCGCCAAAGTTGACGGCGACAAGTTCACAGGGTTCATAGTCGAACGGGATGATCCTGGCGTCAGCCCCGGTAACGAGGAACACAAGCTCGGTCAACGCGGTTCATCGACGACGCCGATCCTCATGCAAGATGCAAAGATCCCCAGGGATCGCCTGCTTGGTGAAATCGGCAAAGGCCATCAGATCGCCTTCAATGTGCTCAACTTCGGCCGCATCAAAATGGGCGCTGGAGCTGTTGGGGGCTCCAAGCGCGTGCTTGCCCTGTCCGCGAAATATGCCGCTGAGCGCCATCAGTTCGGCCGCCCTATCGCCAGCTTTGGCGCGATCAAGTACAAATTGGCCGAAATGGCTTCAAAAATCTACGCTTGCGAATCAGCTGTCTACCGCACGGCGGGTATGATCGAGGCGAAAGAAGAAACGATCGACAAGAAAAACCCGAAAGAACTCATGAAAGCGATTGAAGAGTACGCGATTGAATGTTCGATCATTAAGGTCGCCGGATCGGAAATCCTCTTCTATTGCGCCGATGAGAACGTGCAGATCCACGGTGGCAACGGATTCACTGAAGACTATCCGGCTGAAGGCGTCTATCGCGATTGCCGTGTCAACCGAATCTATGAAGGAACCAACGAGATCAACCGTCTATTAATTCCAGGCCAGTTGCTCAAGCGCGCATTGAAAGGCGGGTTGCCGCTCATCGCGGCCGCGATGAAGCTACAGGATGAACTGCTCGCCGGCCCTTCATTCGATGGTGACGATGACGATTCGCCGCTGGCGAAAGAACGCAAACTCGCAGCCAACGCGAAGAAGGTCGCCTTGATGCTGCTCGGATCTTCGGCGCAGAAGTTCCAGGAAAAACTGACTGAGCAGCAGATGATTCTCTGTTGGACGGCAGATGTGATCATTGAAACATTCTTGATCGACAGTACTATCGCTCGCACTGCCAAGCTCATTGCCCGTGACGGTGAAGAGAAGCATCAGGCAGCGATAGATGCGACGAAGCTTTACTCGTTTGACGCAGTCAATCGCATTGAGGTCGCCGCGAAGAACGCACTCGCGGCAATTGCCGAGGGCGACGAGCTACGCACAATGCTGGCCGCACTGCGCCGTTTCACCAAGCAGGAGCCAATAAACACGGCGGCGCTCCGCGAGCGTTTGGCGGATAAAGTGGTTGAGGCCGGCGGGTATATCTTCTGATTGCGGATTGCGGACTACTGATTGCGGATTGCGGATTGCGGATTTGAAGAGAGTTCATCAATTCAGGTACTGGTTCTC
>JAKEHZ010000223.1 GCA_022614735.1 Acidobacteriota bacterium
AACGTATTTTGTGTTTATGCAATGAAGAGAGAATACGAAACAAACGAAAATAGACGAAACAAACTAAAAATGGCGTTTTTCGTTTGTTTCGTCTATTTTCGTTTGTTTCGTATTCTCTCTTCATTGCACAACCACAAAATCCGTTAGTACTAGGAAAAATCCAGTCAATCCCGTCTTTCAGCTTCACTGCTTGACTGCAGTTGTAGCATCCTGTTTGAGAGTGATTGCGTGATTGTCTTCCTGGTGCACGGCATCGAAAACTTTCTTCAAATTCGGGTAGATCGCCTTCGGAAAGATTAACCCGCTGAATTTCAGGTTTCTTTTGTAGACAAGGGTTTTCTTATCCTGAGAGATGCTCAGACCGACCTCGTATGTACCGACCTCACCGATAGCGAAGCTCGCAGGCGCTTCAGCATTGTCAAGCGTGAAGCCTTCCGGCAGATCGATCGTGACATTATCTACTTCCATCCACGGGTAGTAGAAGTAAATGTCGTGTTGCCGGATGCTGGTTGGGAAGAGAGGCCCAATTCCCTTCTGGAAGTAGGCCGGTTGGAGGAATAGCCGTTTGCCGGTTCGCTCTCCATATCCCGGAACACGTAGCTTATACGAATAGACGAACGGCTTGAGCGGATCATTAGCGCTCTCGATCTTGATCTCTGAAAGCTCTATTCCGCCCAATCTTCCTTTCACTGTCTCTCGCAGCTTCGATTCGCGTTGCTCTGCGCTCTCATCGTCATAGTCTTCCTTCATTTCAAAAGCAAAATGACCGGAGCATTCGACTCGAACTTCTCCTTCAAGCGTGCCATCCTCGCTTAAACGCAATTTGGCCGTCCGCTTCTGGCTTGATTTTTCGGCCGGTGAAAGCTGAGTTGAGAAAAAAGCAGGCTCCTTCGAATCGGTGACCAGGGCCTGGATGCCCTCTTCCTGCCAGCGTAGCATTCCGAAGGGCACGTGATTGGTCCCGGGATCGAAGAAACGCCACTGATCGCCCACCTTCACGGCGATGTTATAAGCCCTGAAGAAATAATCGTCGGTGAAGTTCGGATCGAAGAATTTACGGCTGCGATCGCTCAGCCTCGCATAGCGCGCTTCGAATCCGGCAGCCGTTGTAAGGGATGCAAAGAGGAAGTTGATATCACGGCCCGTGCCATAGCCGCGTTTGAGCGTATCGGCAGGAGACTTGTTATCTTTCAATTTTTGAATCTGATCACTTGTCAGCCCCGAGGCATCGTCGGTGACGTTTTTGATCTTTGTGCGACAGAAGTTGAAGAGCCGTTCAAGCTTTTGCTCAGGCGTCGTGGCATCACCTATGGCTTCAGTGGAAGCTTTGCGTATGTCATCGTTGACTTTCATACTGTCTCTGGTCTCTTCGTACAATTTCTTCCCGAGGTCCTTCCAGAAAGACATCGGGTCCTTTTTCACATCGGGCGCGGAATAGACGAGCATCCAGGTCCGGACCTGGTCTTCCGGTGGCATGCGCGGCTCTTCACGAAATGCCGACACGTTGGTCATCTCCGTGCGGAAGTAGCCGTCCTTATCCTTGGTGAACGGCGCAGGGTTTCCTTGAAAAGTGATCGTCTTCATCCCATACAGGGCATTCGGATGTGGTTTGACGTAATAGCGGACGAGTTGAACTGGAATTGCCCTTTGGAATTGCATCTTCACGTAATTCGTTCCGCCTGCATGTACTTCCCGCCAGCGGTATTCGATGATCGCGCCCGGGTCAATGCCCGGCATCGCGAATGATTTCGCTTTCAACTTGAATCTGCCGTACTTGACGATCTCACGATCGAAGATCGCATCCTTTTTTAATTCGACCATAGTGCCATCAGGTTTGATGGTGCGACCAGCAATGTCTTTGATCTGCACTCCTGTGAAGTATGGAATGTCAATTTTGCTCTGCGTTTCTTTGCCTCGTTCACTAAAAATCTTGATGCGGACGTAGTGGATAAAATCTGTCGTGGTGTCTGAAGAGTCATTGATATAGACCTCCCACACGAGTGCCTCGGCATCAGCGTCTTTTTCAACTACCGGAGCCTTGAGCGCGAGCTGTGATGGGTCGATCGGCTTCCACTGCTGTGCCGCCGCGGGTGTGGTACCGAGCATCAGACAAGCTAAGACCAAGAGGGGGGCGAACGAATAACGTAGTTTCATGCTGACTACCTTTCTATGAAATCAAATTTTAATGTTCGTCTCTGATGACCCTCCGGATGATCCTCCGGATGATCGAAATTCGGGACACTGGCTGAAGCTGGTCTCGATGATTCAACGGCAATCAGGGCTTTAGGATAAAGACACCCTGGATCAGAACCGCAATGCCTGACCATTCCGTGGTTGATCAGGCAGGACATGATGATAAAGCTGCATTGGATGCAGGTGCAATAAAAATCCGTTGCATCGTTTCCAAAATATTTCTCTCTCTCTCAACCCCCTTCTCCTGGTCTGAATTCTGTGTTGACTTGGCGAGTAGCTTAATGGTCTAATGCCCACCTGCAGCTAACCAATGCCCTATCCGATCATTGATTTAACATAGTTTTCAATTTCGGACCCCCACGCCCGACTGCCGACCTGACCCCTACTAACTTTGACAAACTTTGATAATGGGACCGCTAACAGCGTTAAGATTGCTGTGCCATTTTCGTCCCAGGAGTCTCTGTAAAATCATGAAGATAAACAGTTCCTTCTTCACGAATCCCAAATTGTCTTCACTACACTCGATGGCATCACGACGTTTGTTAATCCTGTTAGTGAGCCTAATCATTGCCGGAACAGGGTTGGTCCTACGCAATAAAGCGGTGGCTCGGTCATTTGCTGAAAACACTAATACGCTTGTGACAATTTCGACGATAGCCGGGGGAGGCTTCGGCTCTAACGTTCCAGTAAAACAGGCGCCGATGGTGCAGCCAACCTGGGTGGCATTCGACCCTGTGGGACGGGGTTTTTATCTCATCGATGAAGTAAGCGGTACGAGTTTGGTACGTTTTGTTAATACATCAGCAGGCCCGGTGACGCTCGCAGGCACAACGGTCCTCCCAAAACAGATTAACCTCATTGCCGGGGGCGGGTCCCTAATCAATAGTGGTATTAGTCCGCGGGATTTCGATCTTGCACAGATCACAGGTCTGGCTATTTCACCATCGGGCAATATTTTGTATCTGGCGATGCCGTCTTTCTCAGCTATTACCGCAATCAACCTGGGCACGCAGAATATCACAATGTATGGGAGGCCAATCGTAGCGGGGAGGATCAACGACGTCGCCAACCTCGGCTTCGCGGACTTTCGCGCGCTCTCAACTCACCCTACAACGGGCGAGTTATATTTCATTGCCGGACGCGTTGTTTACAAACTCGATGATGCCGGCAATCCAATCGCCTTTGCAGGTGGTGGCAATCCTACCAGTGGAAACGGTGACGGTGGAACGGCAACCGAAGCGCGGCTGACCACACCAATGGGTCTCGCCTTCGATAACAGCAACAACCTGTTGATCGCAGAGGCCGGTGATGCGCGCAATATCCCTGGCTCTGTGCGGCGAGTCAACCCAAGTAATGTTATCTCTTCGCTTGCCACAGGGCTTGAGTTTCCGACCGGGATCACGACTGCGCCCAACGGGGATGCATTTGTCGCTCTTGGTAATGCACAACAAATTGTCCGGATCACACCCAGCGGCGCCAGGACTCTCGTGGCCGGCAGGGCAGTGTTTCAGTCTTGCGATATCAATATAAATCCGGTTTGCGGCGATGGCGGTCCGGCGACTGAGGCCACTCTGAGCATTCCTGATAGCACAGCCAGAACGACTTTGACCCCGGCGGCCGATAGCAGAGGGCTTTACCTCCCGGATTTCCGTTATAAACGCGTACGCTTCGTCAACCTTAGCGGTCAACAGCTAAACATACTCGATACGATTATCGCGCCTCAAACCATCAACACGATAGTGGGCAGTGGATTTTCCACACCCTACGATGGCAAGCTTGCAACGAGCGCGGAGTTGTTTGTGCCAGCCGGCGTGGCTGTTGACACGCTCGGCAATCTCTTCATCGCCGACACGGGAAACAACCGGCTGCGTTTCGTCAATCGTACCTCCGGGAATGTCACGCTTTTCGCCAACACGGATTTTGCTACGACTGTGGAACCGGGTCAGATCGTCACGCTCAACAAGAATACGGGTGAACCGCCGGTTGATGACCGCATCACCACTGCCTCCTTCGCTTATCCACAGGGATTGGCAATGACTCCCAATGGCATCCTGCTCGTCGATTCACAGGCCGGGGCTCTCATCAAAATTCCACCGAATTCCATCCTGGGACGGCGCAGCGGTGTGGTTCGTTTCCTCAATCTGTCGAATCAAGATGTCACCTTTTTCCCTGACAATTCCGCAGCAACAGTAGTCGTTCCACCCGGACAGATCAAAGACATCGCAGGCGTGCGTTCACCGAACAATCCGCAATCTCTCGGCGATGGACTGCCGGCCAACGCTGTCGCCTTCTACCCGACCGACGTCGCACTCGACAGTCTGGGTAATATCTACATCGCTGACCAGGGCAACAATCGCATCCGCCGCATAGAAGCTTCCAACGGCATCGTCAGCACCTTTTACGGCGACGGGTCACCCACAACCTTGAATGGGGCGTCGGGCATCGCTATCGATAACAGCGGAAAACTGCACATAGCCGACACTCGCAACAACCGAATTCTTCGCCAGAATGCGCCCGGCGACGCATCCTTCAGTATCATTGCCAACAACACGAATGGGATCAATCGCCCGAGAGACCTGGTTATCGACAGCACGGGAACTATCTTCATCACCAATGCGCTCACGCATCAGGTTCTCGATCTGGTTGCGCCGGATAATTCGCTCGGTGTGACAAGCGTCGTGGCAGGCAACGGCACCACAGGTTTTTCGGGTGATGATGGGGCGGGTCCACAGGCAAGGCTCAGTCTGCCGAATCCCGGAACGGCTCCCAACGACATTCAATACACGACAAACATCGCTAACCTCTCCAACGGCGATCTCGTCTTCACCGACACCAACAACAACCGTATCAGGCTGCTCAAACGCAACACGAGCGTGTTACCGCTCGCGAGCGTCTCTGCGGCAAGTTATGTCGGCTCGGAGTTGGCCAGTGAAACGATCACCGCAGCATTTGGCAATAGGCTGGCCACAACAACACTTCCGGCCCCAAGCATTCCTCTGCCCACCACGCTTGGAGGCACTACTGTGAGCGTCACGGACAGCGGGGGAACGGTACGGCTCGCGCCGCTCTTCTTCGTTTCGCCTGCCCAGATCAACTATCAAATTCCTCCCGGAACTCTGAACGGCCCGACAACCATCCTGGTCACAAGCGGGGATGGCACAGTATCTGCCGGCACGGTCAACATAGCGCAAGTCGCGCCGGGACTGTTTACTGCTGATTCGAGCGGGCGGGGTATTGCTGCGGCACTCATCCTGCGCATCAGAGAGAGCGGGGAGCAGATCTATGAGGAAGTCTCACGATTCGATCCGGGACAAAACAGATATGTCCACGTGCCGATTGACCTTGGACCGCCGAGCGATCAAGTGTTCCTGATCCTCTTCGGCACAGGATACAAATTTCGCAACAGCCTTTCGTCTGTTATAACGAGTATCGGAGGTGAAAGTAGCGAAGTGTTATTCGCGGGCCCGGTAGATGGGTTCGTCGGCCTTGATCAAACCAATGCCCGTATTTCGCCTTCTCTGGCCGGACGAGGTGTAGTCGATGTGGTGTTGGTCGTTGACGGCAAACCGTCTAACACGACTACAGTGCAGATCAGATGATGGATGAGCTTAAATACTTAAAGTGGTAGAGACCGCCGTGTTATGTAAATACTATCTTAATTTCATGTAAAAAATGATTGAAAGTCTAACCTTCCTGTGATATAAGCTGCGCTTTACTGATAGCGGGATACTTAATACTATAACTATCTAACGAAACACCTATTGGGATAATTATCTAACAAGGTACTTACTGGGATAATTATCTAACAAGGCACTTACTAGGCTAACTATCTAGCAAGGCACTTACTATGATAACTATCTAACAAGACACTTACTGGCTAACTATCTAACGAGACACTTACTGGTTAACTATTTAATGAAACGAGACACTTACTGGCTGACTATTTAACAAAATGAGACACTTACTGGCTGACTATTTAACAAGGCACTTACTGAGCTAACTATATAACAAGACACTCACTGGGCTAACTATCCAAGCTAACCTCCCGTATTTCGATTACCCCACAAGCTATAGGTCTAGCGGACAGGTTCGAAAGTATTTCAACATAGTCACATCTTTGACGGTGGCCACGATATGGTGGCCAGTGAGGAATATTGTGTCAAATTTGACGACTATGTTGATACATTTATCAAACGCTGCACTAGCATTACTATCCCCAACCGCATTATTGCTTTCTGTGGAGTTGTTCATGTCTCTCAGCAACACCCGGAAACAATGAAAAACTGTTTTCAGTTTTCAGTTTTCAGTTATCGGTTAACCGCGCACTGAAAACTGAAAACTGTTTTCTGAGGAGTCGTTCATGTCGTCTCAATCGACGCCCAGAAACAACGAAAATCGTGGCGCTATGTACAGCAACCTTTCCAGGTTGCTGCTGTTTCGGCAATGGTCACATCAACGAGACAACAGCAACCTGGAAAGGTTGCTGTACATTTTCCGAGGAGTTTTCAGTTTTCAGCTATCGGTGAAACGCGAACTGAAAACTGAAAACTGTTTTTCTGTGGAGATATATCAATTTCTTTCCCATAGTAAATTCCAAAGAGAAAGGAGGTGAAACTGATGAAACACTTGAATCTCGAGTTGGAGCTGTTAGAGCAACGCATTGCTCCGGGTGGTTTTCACTTTGGTGGTCATGGCCACTCCAAGAGTAAGAGCAAATCCAAGAGTAAATCCAAGAGTAAGAGTAAATCCAGGAGTAAATCCCATAGCAAGAGCAAATCCAACAGCAAGAGCAAATAGTCCAGCAATTCTCGGATTATGCGTATTTAAAGGAATCATGGCTCGTCACCACCACGAACCCCTTTAAATTGAATCAAACTGAGAATTGATGCAAATAGTTTTTGCTGCTGAAATTGCTTCTAAGATTCCGGCTATCGGGCGGGAGGAAATTCCTGAACGCCTGATGGCCGGAGTTACCGAGAAAGGAGAGTGACAAAAAGACTGCCTGCCTTCCTGAACGGAAGAATTAGTGGGCGACAAATTGGAGGAACGAGATATATATGTTACTGCCACTCTCAGAAACAGATCGCTGGAAGGCGTGGGATACTTTCCTTGAAGCGACACACGAAACCGGTTTCATGCAATCGTCCTGGTGGGCGGATTTTCGCGCCACGACCGGATTCGAATACTTCGGGGTGACGCTCAAGGATCAAGGCGCCGTCGTCGGAGGCGCGATAGTGACTAAGTTGTCATACGCATCTGATAGGTGTTTCTACTACATACAAGACGGTCCGGTGCTCCCCGATGAGGAGCCGGCCGCCAGCCAGGTTTTCGAAGCTATTCTCAACGCAATCGAGAAACGCCGCCAAACCGAAAAGGAGACAATCAGCCACCTTCGGATAGAGCCGCGATGGCAGAGATTGCCGAGTTTCGTGCGCGGCTTTCAAGTCCCTAACTTCTCGGATAACTTCATGGAGCCGAGGGATACTCTCTGCATTGACCTTCGCCCCGCGGAACAGACCATCCTGGCGCAGATGAAGCCAAAGGGGAGATATAACATCCGCATTGCGCAAAGACATAATGTCTCGGTAACTCAGGGCGCTTCTGAGCAGGATCTTACAGACTTCCTGAGGATCTATAATAGAACTGCTATCCGTCAAGGCATGGGGCTGAAGCCGCCTGGTTACTTTCGTACTTTAATCTCGATGCTTCTGCCTCTCAAACAAGTCGAGCTTTTCTTTGCCGAGCAGCAGGGCAGAAAGCTTGCCACCGCTTTGGTTATCTATTTTGGCTCCAGGGCAACATATTTTTATGGTGGATCACTTGCCATACGCAGGCGTGTTATGGCCCCGTACCTTCTACATTACGAGATCATGCGCAGAGCTAAAGCAATGGGCTATGAATGGTATGACCTCTGGGGAATCGCGCCGGCAAACGAGCCCGACCATCCCTGGCAGGACATCAGCGTATTCAAGCACAAGTTCGGCGGCGCGGAGCTTAATCTCGTACCGACTCTCGATTACGTCTACGATTCCGCAGCCTACCATCACTACGTAGCTACGGAGTCTGACTCCGAGTTGGAAACAGTCAACTAACTGACTACTCAACCGGATCATTTATGACTCGTGATGCTGAGACGATAAATTATCCGAAATTGCGAAAAGACTTGATCTTTAGCCGGCAGCAAATGGCAGGCGAAACAATTGTTGTTGTTAAAGACCAGGCCAGAGGAACCTACTATCGTTTGCGTGAGGTGGAATGGTTCGTCACCGAACAATTCGATGGGGAAACATCGCTTGAAACTGTTCAAAGGAGAGCGGAAGAGAATTTCGGTGCAACGCTTCCGATAGAAACCCTGCGCGGATTCGTCCTGACTCTCAGTAAGACCGGCTTCCTTGAAAGCGGGAAACAGGACGAAAGGTCGTCTCGGAGTCGTGGGAAACAATGGATTCGAGGCAGTTTGTTGTATCTGCGCTTTCAGGCATTCGATCCTGATCGCCTCTTTACCCGGCTGGCGCAAAAAGTATGGTTCTTTAATACGCCGCATTTCGTGATTTTTTCCGCAGCTCTCATCCTCGCGGCAATGGGGGTTACGATCACACACTGGAGCGAAATCAGCCAGGATGTCGATCGCCTTTATCAGGTTTCGGCGATCCCTCTGATTATTCTGACGGTGTTTGTGGTGGTCGCGGCCCACGAATTTGCCCACGGTCTGACCTGCAAGCATTTCGGCGGCGAGGTCCACGAAGTAGGTTTTATGTTGATCTATTTCCAACCGGCTTTTTATTGCAATGTGAGTGACGCCTGGCTTTTCCCGGAAAAATCGAGGCGGCTCTGGGTGGGATTCGCAGGGCCTTTCTTCGAATTGTTCCTCTGGGCCATCGCCACATTTCTCTGGTTGATCACGGATGTGGATACGTTGATAAATTTCATCTCTCTGATCGTGATGGCGAGTTCCGGCATCAAAACGCTTCTCAATTTCAACCCCCTGATCAAACTCGATGGATATTATCTGTTGGCCGATTACCTGGAGATGCCGAATTTAAGAAGAAGGGCTTTCCGATATATCGGCGAAGGCATCAAAAGACTTTCCGGCATGGCCGTTGAGGAAATCGAATCACCAACGGCCCGCGAACGACGGATATACATCATCTATGGTTTGATCGCGACTGTGGCTTCGTTCTCCCTCCTCGCGCTTGTCTTTGTCCAGGCCGGGACAGTGCTGATCGAGAATAACCAGCCAATCCTCCTTGCGCTCCTGATTGGGTTCCTTGGTCTCAGAGTGCGCAGGCGCCTGCGCAGATTGTTTAGCAGGTCGAGGGATCCGGACGACGAAGAGGAGATCGCCTCACCCGATTCTGGCGCTTCAGATGCTATTTCTGATGTTGCTTCGGAGAAGAATAAGAAAATGGAAAAGCAGTATCCGGCTGAGCCGGCTGAAAACAAAACGATCGAAAAGCATTCCCCGGATGAGCTTGCCGAAACCAGCGCGCCCGTAAAGCGTTCTCAGGATGAGCTTGCCGAAACCAGCGCGCTCGTAAAGCGTTCTCAGGATGAGCTTGCCGGGAAGAATGAAAAACTCGTAAGGCGTTCTTCGCAGGAACCTGATCGCTCTAGAAAAAGCAGAAGGCGTTCCTGGAAACGACTGATCCGCGGGGTTGTGATTCTGGGAGCAATACCGGCCATCCTTTACTTCGGCAAGATGGAGCACCGGGTTGCGGGGCAATTCTATGTCCTGCCCGTGCGAAGCGCGGACGTGCGAGTGGAGATCGAAGGGATCATCGAAATGATTGCTGTCAAGGAAGGTGATCAGGTTCGGGAAGGTGATCTGATCGCCCGCCTCTCCGATCGGGACTTGCGACCGGAATTGGCGAAAACAGAAGCGCACATCCAACAAATGCAGGCGAAGCTCAAGATGCTGGAGGCCGGTCCGACCGCGATGGAAATCGAAGTGGCGAAATCGGCAGTCGCGAGGACTGAAGAAAGCCTCAAGTATGCGCGGGGTCATGCGAGCAGAAATCAACAGTTATTCAATGATCAGCTTATTTCTCGAAAAGATTTCGAGACCACACAGGAACTAGCCGCGTTGGCGGAGAAACAACTTGTAGAGGCTAACAACAAACTCAACGTGGTTTTGCAAGGAACCCGCCCTGAAGAGATCGCCGCGACGAAGTCAGAGATTGAAGGTCTGGAAACGCAGCGACGTCACCTGGAGGATCAACTAGGGCGCCTGAATATACACAGCGTCACAAGCGGCATCATCGCCACGCCAGCCCGTCAACTGAAGGAGCTGAGACTGCAGCTTGTGAAAAAAGGCGATCTGATCTTAAAAATCTATGATCCCAAAGCGATGACGGCCGAGATCATGATTTCGGAAAAAATGATCACGGATGTCAAAGTAGGCCAGAAGGTTTCGCTCAAAGCCCTCACCTACCCCGATCTGACTTTTGAAGGAACGGTGATGGCAATCGGCGTCGCTGCCCAGGGAGGAGGACAGTCCTCATCCTCTTCATCTTCATCCGGCGCCGCCTCTCTCACGCGCAACGGGAGCACGAGCAAGACAATTCTGGTCACTACTCAATTAGATAATAGTTCGCTTCTGCTCAAACCAGAAATGACCGGCCATGCCAAGATCTATTGCGGCCAAAGGCGGTTGATTGAGCTGCTGAGGTGGCGGCTGGCCCGTGTAATTAAAGTCGAATTTTGGTCGTGGTGGTAAGTTCACGCCACCCGTGATCGTTAAGCCATGAAACGAAAGGTCGGAATATGATCGGAAGACAACAAATGTATGACGTTCAATCCGGATCGGGTTTGCACGCCGAACTTAAACCAGCTTGTGTGATTGAACCCGAAGGAACTGCCCAAACCGCACAAAGTGATGCCGATGAATCGTTGTACCTCATTGGGCGCCCGACGCTCAGGCAATTCCACCGCTTTGTCAGACACCACGCCGTGAATTCAGTAAGTGAGGGAGTCCTCACCGATGAATGGAACTCCGCCAGTGATTACATTCGCTCTCTTGAGAAAGAAGAGGCCGGGCTGGCGGATGATCCCGTAATTTCCAAGCTGGGGCCGGAGTATGAACCATTACTGATCGAATTTCTAAAAGATCCGCTCATCCAGAACGGCTTCAATACAGTGCCTACCGAGGTTGCCCTGATCGAGTTGGATCGCCTGGTCGTCCATCAAAAGCACATTGATTTGACCTATGTCCGGCAACTTCAAAAGAGACTCGGCTCGGCGCCCAGTATGGAAGAAATTTTCCGCACCTGCCTGCCTTATGATCACCCGCAGGCACCCGTAAAATGGTTGAAGCAAGGCGATAAGTTCATCTTTATGTCGCCTTCAAACGACCTTCGGTTTCTCGGCACTATGTCGCTACGACCTGACAATATTGTCGATTATGCGCCGCCTGGCGATCTTGTCAGCGTCGTCGGATTAGCCTTGGGGTTCGGCTCTAACTTTCTGAACGCAGCCTATTTCAACAAACGCCTCATCCTCCAGAACGGAAGCCATCGGGCCTATTCTCTTCGCGAGATAGGCGTGACCCACGTTCCTTGCATCATCGAACATGTCTCCTCTACGGAGGAATTGGAGGCTGTGGCGTGCTCTGAAGTGCGCGGCAATCCGGACCTCTATCTGAAACATCCGCGACCGCCGATGCTCAGAGACTATTTCAATCCACAATTGCGCAAAGTGATGCTCGTGCACCGGCAACTGCGGCAGATCACGGTCAAATTTGAGGTCGAAGAAGGCTTCGCCCCGGCGATGTAATCTCATGGATTGCCAAAATGTTGGGGGGCGAAAGCGATGAGTCCAGTCTTCTCCGCTTTAATCCTGTTGTCGTTTCGCAAACTTCAGCGAGGCCGAATTGATGCAATAACGCAACCCTGTCGGCTTAGGCCCATCATCGAAGACGTGACCGAGATGAGCATCGCAACGGCTACAGACCACTTCGACTCGACGCATCAAAAAGCTGTTATCTTCCTCTGTGCCGACGTTCTCTTCAACAATCGGCTGCCAGAAACTCGGCCAACCCGTGCCTGATTCGAACTTGTGTTTTGAGTGGAACAATTCCTGACCACAACAAACACAAAGATAGACGCCTTGCTCGTGGTTATCCCAATATTCGCCGGTGAATGCGCGCTCGGTTCCCTTCTTGCGCGTGACGTTGAACTGTATCGGCGTCAAAATCTGCTTCCATTCTTCTTCTGTCTTCACGATCTTCTCCCCCGATTTCGTTACTTTTTTAGTTCCTGCTTTCTTCTTCACATTTTGCGCATGCTTGGAGGATTGGATGAAGTAAAATCCGCCAAATATCGAAAGCATGACGATGACTACAATTATCTTAATCATTCTTCCCGCCTTGTCAGAGAGAGAAAACGGAACAAACGGAAATAACGGAACAAACGGAAATTTTCTAGGATTTTTCCGTTTGTTCCGTTATTTCCGTTTGTTCCGTTTTCTCTTATTACCTTCATTAATCGTTCTCCACAGTTAAATTCAGAACTTCGCGCCACCCGCTGCCAGATATTTCTCGTATGCCTTCGTCTCGAGTATATTTTTGATCTCGGCGATGATGGTTACGAGCTCTTCATCCGTAGTGAAGAAATGCGGGCCAATACGAATGCCTGCGCCGGGCCGATGGTCCACCAGCACATCACGCGCGGCGAGTTCACGCACGACTTCGCCCGCGTGCGGTACATCGATAATCACTGAGCCGCCACGCTTCGATGCATCGCGAGGCGAATTCACCAGCCAGCCCTGCTCATCAGCCAGCTCTATCAACTTCGTCGTCTGCCCTATCGACTTGGCTCGAATACGCTCAACTCCGATTTCGTTGATCAGATCGTATCCGCTCTCGGCAGCATACAAAGCCGGAATCGCGGGCGAGCCATGCAGGAAGCGATGAACGTCATTAGCGTAATCAATCTCGCCCGGCTCGAACGCGAACGGCGCGCGATGTGCCATCCACCCCGTCACTTTCGGTTCCAGCCTCTCGTGCAACTCGGGCTTCACATAGAGGAAACCCGCGCCGGGGCCGCCGCAGAGCCACTTGACCGAGCCTCCCGTGGCAAAATCCACATCAAGCTCTTTCACACTGAACGGCACTGTGCCCACAGACTGGTAAGCATCCAGCACGACGAGCGCGCCGACTTTGTGAGCCTTTTCGACAATGGCCCTCACATCCTGCAGGTAGGCGCTCTTGAAGATAACGTGCGAGATCGGGACGAGCAATGTTTCTTCATCTATCGCGTCGACCATGCGCTGCGTGTCGATTGTGATGCCATCGTCGCTCGGCACTTCGACGATGTGCGCGCCCGCCGCTCTTGCATGCGCTTCGTAGACGTACATGACCGAAGGGAAGTTCATCGCCTCGTAGACTATCTTGTTGCGCTTCCCGGTGAGATCGAAACACGAAATGATGATCGACTGGCAGACCGATACGTTCTGGTGCATGACAACCGAGCCCGGATCAGCGCCGATAATCCGCGCCAGCTTGTCACCTGTGGCGAGGGGCATCTCCCACCAGCCTTCGGCCCACGCGCGAATCCCGCGCGTCGCCCACATCTCAGCGTATTCGCGAAGACGGTCATAGGTCTTCTGAGGCATCGCGCCAAGCGAGTGGTTGATCAGGTAAACTGTCTTTTCGAGAATCGGAAAATGTTTGCGGTAAGAGATGAGTTCGTCCATAACACTTAGACACCAGGCACTTCTGCTTTCTCCAGAAGCGCAAAAAAATGATCCTGGTCTTCAAAATCAGGAATGATCTGCTTCGCCCCTGCTTCGCTCAAAGCCTCGGCACGCGCGCCACGCGCAATGCCGACAAAAGCCAGCCCGAGATTAGCCGCGGTTCGCACGTCCCATACGCCATCTCCGATCGAGACGATCCGATCGAAGCATTCGCGTTGATAGTAACTGATTGATCTCGAGATAGCCGCGCTGACGATGGTCTCGCGTGCAACGCCGTCTTCAGCAAACCCTCCCGGCACGCCTTCGTAATCAAGGGAGGCGGCTCTCAACTTCATTTCAGCTGAAGGCTGCCAGCATCCCGTGGCAATCGCCCTGAACCAGTCGCGCTTCTGCTTCAACCTATTGAGCATCCCCATTGCGCCGGGGACTTCGGCGAAATACGAGCGATCAAGCTCGTGATGTTCCTCGAGTAGACGGACCAGCCGTTCTTTGATCATTTGTTCTTCATGGCCCTGCGGCGCGCGTCCGAAGCGCTGTTGAAAAAGGTAATGGGTCACCCCTGTGTCGCTGACGTGAGGACAATCCACCCAGTCTGCTTCATCAACATTAATTGCGTGGATCTCAGCCAGTGCGCGCGCGAAGCAGATCGCGTCAACACGGCTCGTCTGCGTCAGCGTTCCATCAATATCGAAAATGACCAGCTTCATATTTGTGAGCCGATATGAGAAAAAAAAGAGAGAATACGAAACAGGCGAAATAAGCGAAACAAGCAAAAAAGCTCTAATCCTTTCGTATGTTTCGCTTATTGCGCCTGTTTTGTATTCTCTCTTTTTTTACGCTTCGGTCAACAGCGATCTTGCCTCCCACAGTTCGGGAAAGAATTTCTTATCGAGAGTCACTTTTAGATATGAAGCTCCACTGCTGCCACCCGTGCCCATCCTCGCGCCGATTGTCCGTTCGACCATCTGAATATGCCGCAAACGCCAACTAACGATCAACTCGTCGAATTCAGTCAGTCGTTCGCAGACATCAATCCAATCGCGATGCCCGCGTTCGTCATTATAAATCGCCAGTATCGCGCGCGCGCGCGCCTCGAATCTTTCCTGCTCAGTCGCATCGGCTTTCAGCCCGGGCATGACGCCCAGCGAGGCCAGGGCTTCAAAAAACACATCGCGCAGCGAAGGCTCGCGCAGCCGCTTTTCGAGCTTTGCGTGCATCTCCGGCGCCGGCTCGTGATAACGCAACATTTTCTCGTCTTTCAACCCGCAGAGGAATTCGATCTCGCGAAATTGTTCGGACTGAAAACCGCTCGCCGGGCGCAGCCTGCCGCGAAAGGCCAAAAAATGGGTCGGCAGCATCGTCTCCAGAATCGTGAACTGTTCAACCAAAACTCGCGCGATCTCCGTGCAGCGTCGCAACAAGCGCGCCGCTTCATATATTTCATCACGCGAATCGGGATTGGAGGCCGCAGCACGCAGATTGACGATCACTGCATCCAGCTCGTGCAGCAGTTGCTTGAACCAGAGTTCGTAGGTTTGATGAATGATAATGAAAAGCAGCTCATCGTGATGCGGCGGCGAAGATTGCAGGTGTTGAAGGTTGGTCAATTCAGCAACGCGCAGATATTCACCATAGGTCAACTGATTTGAGTTTGATGATTGCATTGGTTCAGGCATTGTTGTTCCGTGTCATCTGATGGTTGTAGTAAATTGGATTCTGTAAGAATTACCGCCAGGTCGCCAAGATCGCCAAGGACGTCTGGAAGTACCCGGCGTTATTGGCGTCTGGTTACATCACAATCGATCTTGGCCGGACAATTGTCAAGGAT
>JAKEHZ010000224.1 GCA_022614735.1 Acidobacteriota bacterium
GTCATGTCTGATTGGCGGGAAGAGACGCTGGCTTTCGTCAGTATGAAGATCCAGGAGGCGCTGCAGACTGAGAATGCCACAATTTTCCTGAGGAACGAGAAAACGGGAGATTATCCGTGTGTTGTTTCTTCTCACTATGCTGACGATGGCCAAATTACCGTTTCGTCATCGCCCGATCTGAAACTGCCGCGCGATTCGTTCGTCCTGCAGCGGCTGACCGAGACATCGCGCCCTCTCAGAGTCGATTTTGACGATCCGAAGTCGTGGGCTTTTGCCCTCGCATCGGCTGATCAAGCCGACTATGAGGCGCAGCGGCAGGAGGGTGAAACGCTGAAACAGATTCGCTCCGCCTTGATCTTGCCCATTGCGACGAAGGATCAGCTGCTCGGCATTATTTCGCTGGGACCACGGCTGGGCGATCTGCCGTTTTCGCGAGAAGACCGAGAACTGGTCAGAGCCGTTGCGGCCCAGCTTTCATTTGCCATAGAGAATGCCCAGCTCGTTTGGCACAAAGTTGAGGAAGAACGTCTGCGGCGCGAGCTTGAGTTCGCGTCCGAGGTGCAACAGCGCCTCTTCCCCCAATGCCCCCCGCTCTATGAGCATCTCGAACTTTCAGGCATCTGTCATCCAGCGCGCGACGTGGGTGGTGATTACTACGATTTTTTGGAGCTCGGAAATGGACAGATCGGAATTGCAGTTGCGGATGTCTCCGGCAAAGGTATTTCCGCGGCATTGTTGATGTCGATCGTCCAAGCCTCTTTGCGCGCACAAGCGCCAAAGACCAATGGGCAGATGACGGAACTGATGGCCTCGATGAACCGGTTTCTATACGAAGCAACCGATGCAAGCCACTACGCTACTTTCTTTTATGCACAGCTCGACACGGAAACGCGGCGCCTGACCTATGTCAATGCTGGACATAATCCGCCGATCCTGGTCCGCACTGGCGCGAGAACCGGTTCGCAGAGCCTCGGTAGTGTCGTCAGCGCAGTAAGTAGCGGTATGAGCGAGAATGGAGCGGAATTCCCTAAGCTCTCACAGGCAAAAGCCGTAGCCGCTTTCTCTGAAGAGATAATCAGTTTGCTCACTATTGGCGGTCCTGTCATCGGCTTGCTTAAAGAATGTGTTTACGAACACTGTTGTCTTGAGTTGCGGAGCGGTGATGTATTGGTGGCTTACACGGACGGCATCAGCGAAGCCAGAAATCCCGATGGGGAAGAGTTTGGCGAGGAGCGGTTGACACAAATCGTCGCTGCTAACGCGAATCTTCCGGCTGCAGAACTGCGCGAGCACATCATCGCCAAAATAAACAAATGGCAATGCGACGCGCCACAGCACGATGATATGACGATGGTGATCGTCAAAGTGAAATGATTCTCCAGCAAATCATTTCCACCATCAAGGCGCTGTCTAACAGTTTCAACACAAAGGGTCAAAGGGTCAAAGGGTCAAAGGAGGGACAAAGGCTTGATTTATTTCTTCTTTGACCCTTTGATCCTTTGACCCTTTGTGTTGAAACCGTTAACTAGCTTCGGCTTTATGTGAAACTCGCCAGATTTTCCGTTTGTTCCGTTTTCTCTTCATTTTATTTTTTTGACCTCGCCCGTGTTTATCTCAAGTGGAGCGGGATAGCCTTTGCCCGCTAACGCCGCGATTTCTAAGACGATCTCTGTCTGACCCTCGATGTTGCGCGTCACTCTGCCGCGTTCGATATTGCGTTGCTTCTGTTTTTCTTTCTCCTGCGGAGTAGTCCCTTCGACCGGTGTTCCGCCAGGACCGCGCGACATTTCCTTGAGCGCTTGCTCGACACTCAAGCGCTCGTCCTGGCTCAATTGATCCATCGCCACACCGTGGGCCGCGAGCATACCGCGCAGGTTCTCTTCAGTGTTTGTGCCGCGCTCATAAACGTCACGATAGATATGCAGCTTACCATCCTCGACAGTGATCGTTTCGTAGCGCAGTTCAACCGGCAGAGGATAACTCAATTTCACGCTCTCGGTCTTAGTGCGGTTCTTTTCGTGTTTGGCAACCTCTGCGTCGGTCAGTTCGACTCCATCCAGCGAGGCCAACGTTTTGGCGAAGTCCTGAATCTGTTTGTTCGTCAACCCTACGCAGCCGTGTGAGGAAAATCTGCCCAATTGCGCTGTGGCTTTGCCGCCGTGAATCAGTGAGGGCAATCCGATGGGAATCTTGATGACGCCGAGAGGATTCAGTTTGCTGCCCGATGCGACCTTCTCGCCGACCTTGACCATGTTGGATGATTCGACCCACGGCTCGTCAGGGGGCGTCCATGAGGGGTTAAAGATAATCGACTTTGCGTTACGCAGTCCCGTGGGCAGCGGGAATTCAGGATACCCTATGCCGATTTTGTACGACTTGATCAACTGGCCGTTCTTAAAGAGATCCAGGCGGTAGGCGGGCGCGTTCACGACAACACGGGTGTCAGTTGGCGTAAATACTGAAGTTGTCGGAGTAGTCGCATTTCCGGGCATGGGAGCGCTTACACTTTCGGGCATGATAGATGGCGTTACGGTCGGGCCGGGCGAACCGGTGGGCGTCGGGTCAGGCGTCATCGCTGGCACGACGTCACTGACGCTTCCAGGCCAACGTCGATCCACAAATACGATAAGCTGTTGCGATTTCTCCTCTCCGATAATTTCAGTAACACGCTGTTTCGCCAGCTCACCTGCCGCCACCGTTGAGCCTTGATAATCACTCTGGTCATTGTCGCCGTTTTCGCGCAGTCTGGCCGTCTCTTCGCGCGCCATGGCACGAAGTCGGGATATCTGTTCGTCGGTCAGTTGCAGATTGTTTTTAAGATCAGTCGCGAATTGCTCATCGGCGAAAAAGAATGCGTCGATCAAGGGGAGCGTCACCGGCATTTCGTTTGTAGCAATCGGCGTCGATGTTGGTGTGGCTGTTGGGGCGACGGCTGGTGCATGAGCAGAGTTGTCAATCACCGGCCCATCGCAACTGGGTGCTGCGAGCAGCACAATTGAAACAAAGATCATCATTACGGTGTGTGTTAGCTTCTTCATCCTTCCTCCTCTGCAACTACTGGGAGCGCCCTGGGAGCGCACGCGTCCCCGCGTGCTGGGCTTCGGTAAGGAGCCCCTTCCGGAAACCCAGCACGCGGGGACGCGTACGCTCCCAGGGCGCTCCCA
>JAKEHZ010000225.1 GCA_022614735.1 Acidobacteriota bacterium
AGGGAAAACGGAACAAACGGAAATAACGGAACAAACGGAAAAATCCTAGAGAATTTCCGTTTGTTCCGTTATTTCCGTTTGTTCCGTTTTCCCTCTTCATCAATATCGCAGAACATAATCTTTTACTCGCTGGCATGGTTGAAGTTCAATCTCATTCTTCGATTTTTCAGCTTCGCGGCGGAGTTTCGTTCGTTCGATTGAATCCCAGGCCAGGGGGCGTGGTTGAATCTCGGCTGATTCAGTTTCAGGCACCGGCAGCGTAATCAGCAGGTATTTGCCCGGCGCTAAATTTTTAAACTCGAACGATCCGTCATTGCCTGGAATCGTTTCGGCATAGCGCAAGACGTCTTCTGCTGAGTAGGCTTCCGCTGGGATCATATACACCTTCAAGTTTGATTTCAAACGTGAGTCTGCTTTTCCTTGAACTTCGTTCGTAGGAACGACGCTGCCTCGCAAACTTGCGGCTCCTTCTGCGATGATAACTTCAATTCCCGCAACTTTTTCGCCGGTCTTGACCGCAATACCACTGTGTGAGACGTCAGAAGACTTCTTTGCAGCGCCAATTGCCGGCTGATTGATGGCGCGAATGTACCAGTTTTCGCCCGGCAGGTTGGCTTCAACGCGGTATCGACCCGCTTCGAGGTTTTTCAGTGTGAACTCACCCTGCTTACTCACAAAGCTACCACGCCAGTTTCCCCAATAATCGTGTGGATTAAAGAATGGATTTTGCTTAGCTCTACCCCGGTCATCGCTTTCGGCCTTCACCAAAATCTCTTCAATTCCAAATTGATCATTGCCTTCACAGCGTACCGGGGCCTTGTCCGGCTTGAGGGAATCAAACAAAATCCGGCCAGATATGGAACCATATCTGATAAGTTTCAATTCAACTCCTACTACATCGGCTCCCCTTACAACCACGCGGCTTGAGACAGAACCGGCGCTGTCGTCTTTGCCGGAATGATTCTGTGCGAACAGGACATATTCGCCATTGGACACACCGAAGAACGCGAAGCGGTTTGTGCTGTGAAGGTAGGTTGCCTGGATAATCTGCCTATTGTTTACATCCACCAGCGTTACCACTGAACTTTCGCCCGGGCCATCTGCTCCGGTACCGCCCGCTAATATTCCGCTGATCGCGCGACCGCGCTCGCCGCGATGCTGAATGTCGATCCCGCTTATTTCTTCGCCGCTACGCAGTGTGATCTCGACAGCTGTATCCAGTGTTGCCGAAGGGTAATAGGTCTGCTTCTCAACTCCCATTTCCTTTTGGCCCCCATAGTGACCCGAACCTCCATTAACACTGACTACATAAACGCCGGGTTCCAGTCCGTAGAGACGGTAAACGCCGCGATCGTCTGTGAGACGCTGATGATGAAAACCCTGAATTACAGGGCGTCCCTCGATATTGCGCAGACGCCGAGCGTAAACTTGTATACCCACCATCAGCTCGCCCTGCGCATCCCTCACGTGACCAGTGATCACCCCGCCCTTGATCAACCTGATCATCAAATGCTCCCCGATGCGAAGCACCTCTGGTCTGATTGAATCAGGAGCGACGACATAACCCGGTGAGGTCGCCTCAAAAGCATAAAGCCCCGGAGCAAGCCCTGCTACTTTGAAGTTCCCACCATCATCTGTGTTGACGAATTGCAGTGAATCTCTCGTCCCTATCCTGTAACCCATGACTTGTACGCCTGCAAGCGGCCGGCCGTCTTCGTCAAAGACCTGACCTGTAATCACTCCATCACGTTTAGACCTCGCAGCCGCAGTGTTGGATTTCAACGCTTCTTGATCTCCAATGCGATCAGACTGTTCATGCACTGATAGAATGCCCATCAGTTGAGTGAAAATGATTAAAAACCAGGCAGTGGCGAGCGCGATTTGATTCATCACTGCTTCTCCTGATCGTTGCGACTCAAATCCCAGGTGAGCGTGACCTGAGTTTCAGCGCCATTTGACACACTGACGCGCGCTGTTGGTGGCCGAGACATCTTCGGACCCTGGCCCGCAGGATAATTATGTTTGGTAGACCAGTAAATAAACAGATCATAGACACCGGTAAGCAACCCTTCGATCACAAATTGGCCTTTCTCATTAACCTGTGCTGCTCTGCCTCCTTGATGCGCTCGTTCCCGGTTAGCTTGAACAGAAAGAGTCCAACCCTCCGGTAGAGTTCCACCAATGACTTTCACCGAACCGCGTATCACACCGGTTCCATAACCGACGACAATTCGAACGCCTGTGATCTTCTCTCCCGGCCCGATCTCTAACCCGTCTTTTACATCAACGCCATTTCGTTCAATACCCAGAAGGAACCCCTCATTGGATGAAGTGCCCGAGATACTGAATGTCGCCTTGCCGGGAGGCGCTCCTATTACCTGAAAGACACCATCCGGGCCGATTTTTGAATTGAACCACCCCATTGGAGAATTAAATCGAACGTTTCCCACCAGGTGCTCTTTATGTACCCGCGTGCTAACCGATATTTGAGAGAGACTGGCTTGAACCGAGGTCTCGTTGCCCTCAATCGCTACAACACCGTTAATGGTCGCGCCTCGTCTGGCTATTACTTCCAACCCGCCCACGTCGCCGTCATCTATTACAAAGAACTTCCCATCACTGTAGTAGATAGTATCTTCATGGTAACTAAGCAATTTGACTCTGTACTTGCCCGGTTTCAGGCTTGCCAAAATGAACTTTCCCTCTCCGTCTGTCGTCACAACCCCCGCCGAATTACCAATCTCCTGCTCAGCATTTTCAACATACATACAATATACTTTGACATTTGGCAGAGATTTTCCCGTCTCTGAATCGATCACCCGGCCCAAAGCCTCGAACTTCTTGAGTACGGCGACTTTTATTAGCTTGATATCAACATCGGTAACTTCACCACCTTCACTAACCTCGATAACCTTAGCCTGTTCCTGGTTGATGACATCGGGATGATAGGTGACTTCATAAGGCTTATCTCTGTTAAAATATCCTACGGTGTCATACTCACCGCCCGCATAGACGATGTATTGTCCCGCGCGCAGGCCGTAGATACGATAGATGCCGCGATCATCGGTCTCTAACCTGGTATATCGATCCCTGCTAACCTCTCGCCTCTCACCCGGCCCCACTACCTCGGACAGGCGAACGTATTTGCCAATTTGTGGTCTGCCCTCTTCATCAGTCACACGTCCGGTAATCACGCCGCCACGAACCAGCTCAAAATCTACCTTTTCACGATTCTCAGCTTCATCAACAGTAATATGTTTGAAAGCATCACCCCCCAGGAATTTGTTCGCCGGGATAAATGCGCGCGACAGAGCCGACACCCTGAATCTTCCCGCCGGTAAATCAGTGATCTGGTAATTCCCTTCCGAATCGGTCTTCGATCGATAATAATGTTGATCTACGAACTCCTGACCGGCTTGGGACGCAATTCTCCCTACCTGCAATTTCGGATCATCCTCAATCACAGTCACTGTTGCGTTTACTGCAGGCTTCCCACTGATGGTCACACGCCCGCTGATCGATGCCGTGCGCGGCCTGTTATCGCGTGTGGGAGTTTGAGAGAGAGCTGAAGATACAAGGGTGAGAGTCGCCGCAAATACCAGGCAATGTCTGAAAGGTGACATACGCCACTCTCCTATGGCCACCATTGCTTTCGGCAAGTTTCATCTTCCTGCTAAAAGATTCAACACAAAGGATCAAAGGATCAAAGGGTCAAAGGGGATAAATGCTTGATTTATTTCTTCTTTGACCCTTTGATCCTTTGTCCCTTTGTGTTGAATCTTTAGGCTAGTTTCGGCTTCCTGAGCGCAAAACGAAATCTTTTACTCGCTGGCATGGTTGAAGTTCAATCTCATTCTTCGATTTTTCAGCTTCACGGCGGAGCTTCGTTCGCTCGATTGAATCCCAGGCCAGCGGACGTGGTTGAATCTCGGCTGTTTCAGTTTCAGGCACCGGCAGCGCAATCAGCAGGTATTTGCCCGGCGCTAAATTTTTAAACTCGAACGATCCGTCATTGCCCGGAATCGTTTCGGCATAGCGCAAGACGTCTTCCGCTGAGGAGGCTTCCGCCGGGATCATATGCACCTTCAATTTTGATTTCAAACGCGAGCCTGCTTTTGCTTGAGCTTCGTTCGTAGGAACGATACTGCCCTGCAAACTTGCGGCGCCTTCTGCGATTGTCACCTCCACATTGGTTACTGCTTGACCTGGCTTGAGCTCAATTCCATTACGAGCAAGGTCAATAAGCTTCTTTGCCGTGTTGTCGGCAGGACGAGTTGGTGATTGTGCCGAGAGAGAACGAATATACCATTTTTCATCAGGCAAATTGGCTTCGATTTTATAACGACCTGCCGCCAGGCCTTTGAAAGTGAATTCCCCGTTTTCCTGAGGCGCGTAACTGCCAATTCTATTCAAATGTTCGAATAGGAGGAGCGCCGTCTGTTTTGAATACTCTGTTGTTTCATATCGGCGCGCATTGAGCAGAATTTCTTCAACGACCGTCTGTTTCTGACTCTTGCACACCTCTTTCATGTCGCTTTTTTCAAGAATAACCCGGCCGGAAATCGAACCCATCCTGACCAGCCTGAGATCCACTCCGGAGATATCGACCCCTTTAACACTCACGCGCCGCGGTATGGAAAAAACATTCCAGTCACCACCATTATTCATCGCTGCTATTTCATATTCGCCATCAGGCACATTATTAAATGCGAATCTGTCTCCATCCTTAGGCCATGCCATGCCTGCATACTCCTTAGTCGCCAGATCAACCAGATAGACATAGACAGGCCTCCCTCCTCGTTCCGGATTAATTTCACCCGAGAGCGTTCCGCTAATAGTCTGTCCCTGATCTCCACGAATTCGCAGATCAATCCCGGAAATTTCCTCACCGCTGTGAAGGGTGATTTCAACAGCTGAACCGCGTGTTGACGACGGGTGGTACGTCGGTGCCTCGCGATGAAAGTATTGGTTCGAATATCCGCCGCTCGGAATTTCAGTGATGCTGACGATGTAAACGCCCGGTTCGAGCCCGAAGATTCTATAGATGCCGCGGTCGTCACTCTTCCCGGCATTGGTTCGGTCATTGTTCAACTCTCGAACCCGGTATGGAGTCACTGACACGCCGACGATTGGCTCACCGAAAGCATCGGTCACGCGCCCCGTGATAACTCCGCCCTTGGTCAGATTGATCGTCACTTGATCGCCTATCCGATATATTCCACCCGCTGTGCTTCTATCCACAACATAACCTGGAACCTCGACTCTGAATCTGTAAACCCCGGCTCGTAAACCGGCCAGTTTGAATTCGCCTTTATCGTTACTGTTATCCCTCTGGTAAGAACCACGCTCGACTCCAATTGGGATCGCTGTTACTGCGACACTAGCCACAGGCTTTCCGTCATCTCCCAAGACTTTTCCGGTTATCACTCCGTCGAGCTTCGCCGTATTAGCATTAGTATCCGATGAACCTGCTGAAGACGCAGATGGCGATGTTTGCGCGTAAGAGTTATGTGCGCATCCGAGGAACAGACAGAACAGTACTATCAATTCGGCGAGTCTCATCACTGCTTCTCCCGACCTCTGTTGGACAGATCGATCGTGAAAGTGAATTTTGTCTCTGTACCGGCAGTCACCGTTATAAGCTGGTTATCCGATAACACTTCTGCATCAGGGTGCGGTGGATGCAGCACCTTTTTTATTGCCCAGAGCTTCATCTCATACTCACCCGGTGTTAAACCGGTAATTACGAAACGCATTTTTTCATCGACATCAGCACCCCCACCAGTGTCTATGGTAAAGATTTGTTGTTCATTCCTCTCTCTACTTCCGGGACGCTCTGCAATAGCCCACAACTCATAATCTGATGGGAATTGGCCTCCGATAAACTTCACCTGCCCAACAATGGTTGAATTGGCCAGTACAAGCACAATACGAACATTGGTTATCTTCTCTCCCGGTCTAATTTCAATCCTGCTTTTCACCTCAACACCATCTCGCTCAACTCTTCGGATTCTAGGCGAATTTGGCCCTCTTCCCCAAAAACGGAAACCCACGCTCCCGGGCGGAAGCCCGGTTAATTGGAAGGTGCCATCATTTTTGATAGGTGCGAATAATCCGATATTCGAAGAGCGAGCGGGATTTGAATTTCCTCCAGCTTCCATCGGAGAGATTGATGCACCGAGTGCATCCCTTTGCGGATCAATACTATCCGATAGATTACTCCCTCCTTCCAACACAACTGAGCCACTTATGCTGGCGGCGCGAATCGCCTTGACCTCCAAACCGCTGACGTTGTCATCATTGATCTCGAAGTAGCTCTCCTCGCTGGAGTAATTGTCTAACGGAGATATATTCAGGCTGATTACGTAACGCGATGAAGGCAGACCGACAACTCGGAAATTACCCAGGGAATCTGTCTGCGCTGAAGTTGAAAACATGATGGGGCGATTATTATCTTCAGAAATCGCATTGCATTGTAGAGAAGCTAGTTGCAATGGTTTGCCGGTCTCAGCATCAATCACCCGACCGGAAGCTTCATAGGTCTTAACCGGACTGGCGAGTCTGATGTCCGCATCTGTGACCTCATCGCCTTCTTTGATCTCAATCGCTTTTGCCAGTTTTTCCTCAGTTGCATCGGGATGGTATGTTCGCGGGTATTTGATAGCAGGCGTCCCGAATCGAGTGATCTCATCAAAACCACCTGCGCTGATTAAATAACGGCCTGTGAATAACCCGTATATGCGGTAGATCCCTCGATCATCAGTCTCGACCATTACCCCGTTCTGTAACCATTGATCTACGTACTGTCTCCCCACCTCATAAAATCGAAGCACACGAACGCTGCGCGCGATCATTGGTTTTCCTTCCGCATCCGTCACTCGTCCCGAGATAACACCGCCGCGCACCAGTGAAAAGTCTAAATTCTGTCGCGCTTCACCTTCATCAAGAGTAATCCCCTTTGATGATTCCGCATCTACGGTTTTACCCGGAACTATATAGGCCCCTGAGAGAGTTCTAACGACATATTTACCCGCCGGAAGATTGCTCACCAGGTAATGTCCTTCGGCATCAGTTCTGGTTTTGAAGAAAAGCTTGTTCTCCCGTTCGTCGCCACCCGATCTATTATATGGACGGCCATCACTCGTGTAGTCTTCTACCTCAGTAACCGTCACTATCGCATTTGCGGCCGGTCTGCTGTTGACCATTATCTGCCCGCTGATCGACGCCGTGCGCGGCCTGTTATCCCGTGGTGGAGTTTGAGAGAAAGCGGTGGAGACCAGTGTGAGAATCGCCGCAAGTACAAGCCAAAGTCTGAAAGGTGACATAAGCCACTCTCCTAGGGCGACCAGAGGAAAGGGTAATAGTGTGCCTAACTGGAATTTTCGATGGTCTTCGCTATTTTATCGGAAAGTGCGAAAAGATTCAGCAAGTCATTTAACGCCCCGCCGGTAAACCGGTTCCATTGAAAACTAACTGTCAGTACACTAAGGGATGTCAGATATCCGGTAATGCGCCAGTAAATGGAGCAAATCACCACGGATCGACACGGATGCGACGGATTTTCACGGATTTTATCCGCGTAAATCCGTCGCATCCGTGTCGATCCGTGGTGATTTGCTCCATTTACTGGCGCATTACCGGATATCTGACGCCCCCTTGACGCAACCCATTCGACTGAATAGAATTTGCCACTTACTATATCCTACTGAGGTATATCATCAGAGACGAATCGTATTCTGAACAAATCAATCGGAGGAGTCTTGATCGAAGTTGAGCATCTGACGAAGAGCTACGGACAGGCACGCGCCGTTAATGACATCTCATTTGAAGTTAATAAGGGCGAGATTTTAGGGTTCCTCGGCCCGAACGGCGCAGGCAAAACCACAACAATGCGCGTCTTGACGGGTTATCTTCCGGCGACCAGCGGTACTGCCCGGATCGCCGGGTTTGACGTCTTCGAACAGTCAATGGAAGTCCGCAAACGCATCGGCTACCTGCCGGAAACCCCGCCTCTTTATCCCGAAATGACAGTCGAGAATTACCTGACTTTCGTCGCACGGATCAAAGGCGTTACTGCAGGTGACATCGCCAAACGCCTGGAAGAGGCGTTGCGAATGGCCAATATAACAGATAAGCGTAATGAGCTTATCAAACGCCTCTCGCGCGGGTACAAACAGCGCGTGGGGATCGCGCAATCGATAGTTCACAACCCCGATGTCGTCATCCTTGACGAGCCCACTGTCGGTCTGGACCCAAACCAGATCAAAGAAGTCCGCCATTTGATCAAAGGTCTCGCTGGTGAGCACACAATCATCCTTTCGACCCATATTCTTACTGAAGTCGAGATGACCTGTGACCGTGTAGTGATCATTAATAAAGGCAAAATTGTTGCGGTCGATACGACGGAGAACCTGACTCAGCAACTCAAAGGCGGCGAACGCGTGCAGGTCCAGGTCAAAGGCCCACTGGAAACAATTCGAAATGTCCTCGATTCAATCGAAGGAGTGAGAAATATCGAGTTGGACACGTTGGACAGCGCGGATGTTGTGGGCGCGACAATCGAGAGTGAGGAAGGCACTGATTTGCGTGCACAGATCGCCTCTAAGATCGTCGGAAGAGGTCTCGATCTACTGGAGTTGCGCGCGATCAAACTGAGCCTCGAAGATATCTTTATGCAATTGACAACGGAAGAGAAACCTGTTGCTGAACCTGGGCCTAGCCCGGCCGTGAAGGAGGCAGAGCCCTCAACAGATGAGTCTCTTTCGGAGGTGAGCCCGCGCTAAGGTCCGGGCTGCAGCCGCACTCCGCAATCGAAAGGGTTTCAATGAAAGGAATTCTAGCTATTTACCGCCGCGAAATGAGCAGTTATTTCGTCTCACCGATTGCTTATATCGTGATCGGATTTTTCCTGGTGGTCACCGGATATTTTTTCTCGAACATTCTAGCGATCTTGATTGAGCGTTCTTTTATGGCACAGATGCAGGCGCAGCGTTTTGGAGCTCCGCCTGAGATGGATGTGCCGAGCATGGTCATCCGGAACTTTATTGGAGTAATCGCTACGGTTATGCTTTTCCTCATTCCGATGATGACCATGGGTGTCTATGCTGAAGAGCGTAAACGTGGAACGATGGAGATGCTGATGACTTCGCCGATCTCGGAGATTCAGATAGTGATCGGCAAATACCTTGCATCGCTCACTCTCTTCATCCTGATGCTTGCGCCTACCTTACTCTATTACCTGGTCATGTCACGATATAGTGAGCCGGCCATGCCCTGGCGGATAGTCTGGGCGGGTTATCTTGGTATCTTTCTGCTCGGCGCATTGCTGATAGCAATCGGATCGTTTATTTCCGCGCTGACCGAGAGCCAGATAATCGCGGGGGTCGTCACATTTGTCATCTTCCTGTTGTTGTGGGTAATCGATCTGGGCGCACGTGGCGCAAGCACAACGACCGGAGAAATTTTCAAATATCTATCGGTCCTCCAACATTACGATTCCTTCTCGCAGGGCGTGATTGATACCTCGAGCATCATTTTCTATGTCTCGTTGAGCATATTCGGTATTTTCCTCACGCTCCGAACGCTCGATTCGATGAGGTGGAGAAGAGCATGAACATTAATCGTCAAGAAATCAGTAAGTTCGCGGGGTATGTCGGCGCCGCGATGATCATTGCGGGTTACGTTCGATATAACATTCAGGGGCTCTGGAGCCAGTTCAACCTCGCGCTGGCCATAGCCGGTGCGGTGTTGCTTCTGGCCTCGATCGTTCTCAATTTCGGCTCAATTGCCGGCTTCTTTCGCGGACGTACCGGCAGGCTCGGAACCAACACGGTTTTGCTCTCCCTCGGCGTGACCCTGATCCTCGGCATTTTCAACTTCCTGGGTTATCGACATCATAAGCGAATTGATCTGACTGCTGAAGGGCTCTACTCGTTGTCAGATCAATCGAAGAAGATTCTCAGCGGACTGCAAAAGGATGTGAAGATCATCAAATTCGATAAGGTCGAAGACCAGAGGCTGAGTGATCTGATGGCCGAATTTAAATATGCCGGCCGGCGCTTCAGCTACGAAAGGATCGACCCGCAGCAAAAACCGGACGTCGCCAAGCAATACAATGTTCAACGGTTTGGAGAAACAGTTGTTATTTCCGGTGATCGTGTCGAGCGACCTCAAAATACAGAGGAGCAGGATTTGATCAACGCGATCATGAAAGTCACGCGTGACAGGCTCAAGACAATCTGTTTCGTCGATGGTCATGGTGAAAAAGACCTCACAGGCTCGGATGCCGAAGGCTACGGCACAATCGATAAGGCATTGAAGAGTGAGAACTATGAAACCAAGTCAATCAATCTGGTTTCTTCAAATCAAGTTCCTTCCGAATGCTCCGTACTCGTTCTCGCCGCCCCGAAGAAGACCCTCTTTCCGCAGGAAGCAGCGATGATCGGTAAATTTCTTGACGAAGGGGGAAAAGTGTTACTGGAGGCTGACCCGGATACCGATCCCGGCCTCGGCGATGTCTTGAAATCCTGGAATATAGTGATTGGCAACGACACCGTAATTGACGTCAGCGGCGTTGGTCGTTTGTTCGGCACCGGTCCTGCTGTTCCGCTTGTCGCCAAGTACGGCAGTCACCCGATCACGAAAGATATGGCGCGTACGGCCACTTTCTTCCCGCTCGTTCGCTCGGTCAAAGTTGGTGATTCGGCGAAAGGCGAGATAAATTCCACTGAACTTCTTAAAACCTCCGATGCAAGCTGGGCTGAGACCGAACTGAAAGGTAACGAGGCCAAATTCGATGCAGGTAAAGACACAAAGGGTCCGGTCAATTTGGGCGTCACTGCAAGTAAGAGGATCGGTGACAAGGAAGCGCGTTTTGTCGTCATCGGCGATTCCGACTTCGCTACCAATAATTATGTCGGACTTGCCGGAAATCGCGATCTCTTCCTCAACACAATCAATTGGCTTGCGCAGGATGAAGATCTGATCGCAATCCGTCCGAAATCGGCGACCAATCGCAGTGTGACAATGACTGAAAGCCAGCAGAAAACGTTCTTCTGGCTCGTCGTTTTGTTCATGCCACTGGCCGTCATCGGTACCGGAGCGTACGTGTGGTGGAAGCGAAGATAGCACGATTGCGGATTGCGGATTGCGGATTGCGGATTTGAAGAGAAGATTTCCACAATCAATCCGCAATCCGC
>JAKEHZ010000226.1 GCA_022614735.1 Acidobacteriota bacterium
CGCGGCGAATGTCCGATCTCTCCGCCCCAATGCTCGACCGTGATCCGACAAAAATAGAGACCGAGCCCGATCTTGCCTTTGCCTCTCTTTCCCTGTACGAGTTTTTGAAAGAGCGTCTCGGCGATCTCCGCGGGTATGCCCTGTCCTTCATCATCAACTGTGACTAAAACTTTATCGTCCTCGTCGTGACATCCGACAGTGACAATTGAATTGGGACTGCTATGACGCAAGGCGTTTTCCACGAGGTTCGAGATGACACGATCAAGCCGCGATTTTTCACCGACAACTTTCCAGTCTTTACCGGTATCAAGGTTTGGGTCAAGTTGAACTTTGACCTGATTGAGAGTGAATGCCGGCGTGAGCGCTTCGATGACATCCTTCGCGGAACGAAGAGCGTCAGGAGCTTTATCCGCGGTGAAATCTTCGAGTGATTCGACTTCAGCAGAGAAGGCTCGCAGAATCTCGTTAATCAGTGTTTCTTGTTTAGCCGCCTGGCGCAGACCTATTTCGAGGTACTTGCGGCCACGTTCCGAGATCTTTTCGTCGGCGAGCAGTTCAAATCCGCCTTTGATGCCCATCAGTGGTCCGGCAAGATCATGAACTATGCAATGCAACAGTATCTCTTTCTTCTGAATTTCTTTTACGAGACGATTGTAATTCAGGTTCAGCTCGTTGCCCTTCTGCTGCATCAGCCGCTGCTGCATCTCCTCAGTTGTTGCGTCGAGCAACAGCGCGAAATCGCCTCCGGCAGTAGAGAAAAGATGCAGATCAGCAGGGCATCCAGAGTCGGTCTGTACGCAGGGAAAGATCATCCGGTCATTGTCGAGCGGAAATAAACCTTCGAGAAAGTAGACCTGTTCACCGATTGGTTCTCCTATGCGCAGATCTGAAATGCCATAAGCTCCGACCGGGCCATCCCATTCAACCAACCTGCTCTCGCTGTCGACCATCAGGTAGGCCGGCTCGCGATACTGGGAGACCAGTTGATTCAAGTAATCAAGCACGGGGCGGGGCAACTGGGTCATCGCATTCTCCAATTCAACACTAAAGCGTCAAATCATTTTCCTATCGTAACTACTCAGCCTCTTCGCCGCTGTGCGGCGAAGAGGCTGAGTAGTTACTTCCTATCATCTTTTCTGCAATCGATCTGAAAGCTGCTTCAACGCCATCCCCGGTCTTCGCGCTTGCTTTGACGACAGACCATCCCTGGTTTTCAAATTCGATTATCGTGTCATCATCGGTTTCCCACTCAGTCACCAGATCGTTTTTGTTGATGATGAAAATGAATGGCAGCATACCGATACTTTGGGTCACACGTTTTTGCAACATCCTCGCAGTTTCGAGGGTACTGCGCCGCGTCCCATCGGCGACAAGCAGATAGCCGGATGCGCCGCGAAGATAGGACATCTGCACTTTTTGGAATTCGTCTTCTCCGGCCAGATCCCACACGATCAGGTTAATCTCCTGTTTGTCGGCAGTGACAGTCTTCTTATCGACTTTGACGCCGACAGTGGTGAGATATTGATCTGAGTAGATGCTTTTGACGAACCGCGCGACAAGGCTGGTTTTACCGACAGCAAAGGCGCCGAGCAGACAGATCTTCTTCTGAATCATCGGCGATCTCCCTCTTGTGGTTGGTCGATCAAGGAAACCTTGAAAGATGCGCTGCGGTTGAATTGTCTTTCAGGCTCACTGGATTCGGCCCGGAGCGGCTCTCTGGTGCCAACGCCAATTGCCGTCATGAGGTCCCGCTGGATGGCTCGAGAAGCCATTAACGAAAGCATGCGCGAGGCGCGTTCCTGGCTGAGGCGCATATTTATATCTTCACCGCCTTCTGAGTCGGTATGGCCGACGATTTGAATCCGTGCTCTCCGGCTAACGGTTGGCGCGAGGAAGATGAATTTTTGTGTTTCCGAGATCAAATTACTCAACTCCTGGTTCTGGCCCGGGACGAGCTGTGTCGTGCCCATCACGAAGCGGATCACATGCTGTTCGATCTGTCTCCCCACCGTTTCGATTTCGTTCATCTCCTCATCAATTAGTTCCTGATTAAGATACCCGCCAACGCCCGGAATGGCCGGTGCAAGTTTGCGAGAATCGACAATCCATTGATGAGGCGCTCTGCCTCCGGCTACAAGCATGCCATTGTCAATTTTCAGCTCGACACCCTGTGGAGGCTTCAGCAGGTTTTTCGCGCGTTCGAGGACGAATTGCGGATCGAGCGTTTGATAGAGATCCCATCGGCTGCGGACTGAATTCGGGTCGAGTTGAGTTCGCTGCAGAAGGATATCGTGAGGGCTGACACTCAATGGATCGCGCAATCCGGCGACATAATGTTTGCCATCGCGTCTTCCCGTTTCAATGACAACTATTCCGGATGTGGATTTCAGTTCATCGATATAATTATTCCAACGCCGCTGTTCTCGCCAGGATAAGAATGTCCATATTGAGATGACAGCTAGGATCAGGGAAAGCGACAGCCAGACGTAAGCCGGGGTCTTGAATTTTGCGGGATCGGAATGAGCGTGATATTGCGCATGCAAACAGTTTTCCAGATGAGGGCGAACCACATCAAAAGGCGCAGTATCGCCGTCGAAAGACTCGAGTGTCTCATGCATTTCAAGATGAATCCCTTCGATTGTCGGCGCGAATAGATCTCTGCGCAGACTCTCGGGGGCATTGCCTCGGATGACGACTGCAAGGACTGCGTATGACCCCGGCTCGAACCACACTTCGCGATCTCCCAGGTCGATTTTTTCAATCGGCTCGTCATGGTGTGCGCCGAACGAATCGTGAGCGAAGTGGCGAATTGCTTCCTGAATTGCAGTCAACATTCCCGAGACAATGTCTGCATCTTTAGGAGAGACCGAGCCTGAGGCAATGTGCTGCAATAAGAGGCCGCTCTGTTTGTCTATCAGAAAGACCTGCTCGATACGATAGATCAGCGTGTGATAGAGCACTACTTCGGCGAACGACTTGCCCGTGCGAGAGGCTTCGAGCCGCCATTTCAGGCCCCGCCACGAGAGGCTGTGTTTGAGCGTCTGATCTAATGTTTGGATCAATCCGTTGAGCGCGTTTGAAATCGCGCGTCGTATCGCAGGCCCCATGAGCGGCGAAATCGCCTCGGCTACGGGGCGCGGGTCCTTTTTGACCGAGTTGTGAAAGGCGGTAACGATGGTCGGCGTCAGCGCCTCTTTTAGAGATTCGTCACGAGCTGTGCGCTGGCGAATTGCCTCGGGGAGCGATCGGCTCATTTCACGCGCACGGACACGCGGGTTATTCAATCTTTCGAGGATATTTTTGATCTGAATCTGCTCGGGTTCGATGAGCAGACTGCGCAGTTCAGCCATCTCATCCTGCTTCGGTTCATTCTGCGCTGCATCTGAACCCGCAGGCTGTGCTGATTCGGGGGGCTTATTAGGTACGATGCGCAACGGAGAATCGCTCATAGTTTAAATCCCGCGCCGATATGCAAACAGGAGAGAATACGAAACATTTGATTGCGGATTGCAGATAGCGGATTGCGGATTTAAGAGGAACTTCAATTCACCAAATCCGCAATCCGCAATCCGCAATTTCTCACTACTCCTCGCCTGGGAGCTTGAATTCATTGTTCAAACGCATGGCGAGTTCAGTGAAAAGGTTTGCCAGCGCCACCCGATCCGCCTTGTCAGAACGAAGCTCGCGCGCTTCCATCGAGAGCGATGCCGAGACTTCATCATATTTACGCCGAATTTCATCGCCCAATTCTCGCGATTGAGTGAGAAGCTGTTCGCGCAATTCGCGATTATGCTGCGCCGCCTGCTCATCGAGCTGATTGATCTTCAGGCCGATCGATCTGGCCGTGTCTCTCAGCTCACGCGTGATTTCTTCATTCGATACGGAGCGTTGTTGATTCTCGACCTTAACGCGCTCGATGAGCGCAGTGATCTCCGCCTTGAGAAAGTTTTCGAGCGTATCGAAGCGGCGACGCGTCTCTTCGCGCAAATCGGAGGATTCTTTGAGCAATTTCTCTTCCAACCGCGCAAATCGGTGATCGTAATCGCGCATCTGCGCGCCAAAGAGAATGTCACGGATCTTCTCGATATTACCGGGACTCGCCGGTTCCTGACTCGTGGCAGGTGCTTCCTCTGGCTGTGGCTCATTCGTGGGAAGCTGAATGACGTTTCTTTCTTCAGCAGCGTTCATGGTCTTACTCCTTCACTATAAACTCAGAGAATCTGGAGGGTTTTCGGTCTGTCTGAATTGCCGGATCAAAATGCGTGAGTGGGAAGGTTCTCAGGTACATTCCGGCTGAGAAAGAATACTTGATTCGTATGATTGACTGCAATCTTTGATTACCAATTACATCGTAAACAAAGTTTTTTAGCATTTTCCCTCAGGGAAAATGCTAAAAAACTTTGTTTACGATGTAATTATTGTTTCGATGTTGAGTTTTAGATTCTCTCGATCGATGAAGAGGCCGATAGCTGCAATGCCTGCAGCACCACTTCGTAATAATTCGCGGAAATTTGAGAGATTGATGCCGCCGAGAGCCAGGGCTGGGATTTTTACAGATCGGCATATTTCAGCAAATCGCTCTTTACCTAGCGGCGAGCCAAAAGAGCTTTTAGAGGGCGTGGCGAAAACAGGGCCACAGACGATGAAATCCGCGTCGCTTGATTCGGCCCGTTGAGCTTCGGCAAGCGAATGGGTTGAGACACCGATCAGGAAATCACGCAAACCTCTGCCGGAAACAATTGATCGGACTTCGGAGGCGGGCAGGGATGAGACGCGCAAGTGCACTCCGTCAGCACCAGCCGTGATCGCGACATCCAGTCTATCGTTGACCAGGATTTTTGCACCATGCGGGCGTGCCGCCCCAATTGCGGCACGTGTGAAATTACAGAGATCTCTCGCGCTGAGGTCCCTCTCACGAATTTGGACCAACTGACACCCGGCTTGAGCTGCTTCACGGATCACTTCAATTTGCAGCTGCCACGACTCGAGCTCGGTAATATCAGGACTGCGGCGGAACGCTTGGCGGTTGCTGATCAGGTAGAGGAATGGACGACTTTGTGGCATTTTCGACACCGGTTGGCTTGGCCTCGTCTTTACGGCTCTCTCCCAGGGCTGTGAGAGCCTGCACGCTTTCACGGAACTTATAGATATCGCGCAACCCGGCAAGGATGTTGAGCACACCCAAACCTGAGACTGCCCCCCTCACATAGCCGCTCGTCAAGAATGTGGGGATCCAGGGCGCATTCAATTTTCCAGTGATGAAGTATAGAAATACATTATCTTCCCAATATGGCGTCCACGGAAGGAAGACGAGGAGAAATCCAACCTCGAAGCAGATCAGTATGTAGACGATGACTGTAATCTTTGCTGACATCTGAGTTATTGTTCGAACTTGATTTGATCGTGCAACTCTTCTTATATCGAGCGGCAAGAATATCAGGTCGAATATTGAGCTGCAACCAATAAAGAAATGAAGAGAGAATACGAAACAAACGAAAATAACGAAAAAAATCAGAGACTTTTCGTTTGTTTCGTTATTTTCGTTTGTTTCGTATTCTCTCTGATCTGATAAGGTCAGCGTTGAAAGTGGATTTTTAGTTGCTCGCGCCGGCGTGAAACTGTGATTTCGATTAA
>JAKEHZ010000227.1 GCA_022614735.1 Acidobacteriota bacterium
ATATGGCACGTTCAGTCAAAAAAGGCCCGTTCATTGATAAACACCTGTGGAAGGTCATCGAGAGAATGAACGCGGCCAATGAGAAGAAAGTACATAAGACCTGGTCACGTCGCTCGACGATCACCCCTGAGATGGTCGGGCACACGATTGCCGTCCACAACGGCAAGAAGTTCATCCCGGTCTATATCACTGAGAATATGGTCGGGCACAAGCTCGGTGAATTCGCGCCAACGCGCACTTTTAAAGGGCACGCGGATAAAGCTGAGAGAGCGGTAGGAGCGAAGAAATAAGATGGAAGCGAGAGCGAAAGCGAAAAACGTCAAAATTTCGTCGCAGAAGGCGAGGCTGGTTATGGACCTGATCCGCGGCCTAATGTACAGCGAGGCTCGCGAGATCCTGCGATTCACCAACAAACGCGCGGCAGGGTTGATCTACAAAGTGCTTGAATCGGCGCGCGCCAATGCTGAGCAAAAAGCACAGGCGGAAAATGTCCTGGTGGATGTTGATGAGTTATGGGTCATGGAATGCTACGCCGATACGGGTACGACCAAATATCGCCGCCGTGTCCGCCCCGCTCCGATGGGACGCGCCTATCGCGAACGACGACATTACAGTCACCTGACGGTCATCGTTTCGAGCGAGAAGCGCGAAGCCAAAACAGCGCGCAGGAACGGGGGCGGCCGTAAAGAAGCTGCGGCTTCAGAATTGGCTGAGTGAAACAACTGGGTAGAGTCGAGTAAGGAGAGTTTATGGGTCAAAAAGTGCATCCCTACGGTTTCAGGCTCGGATACAACCGCACCTGGCATTCACGCTGGTTTTCCAAGCGAGACTTCGGGAAGCTGTTGTTGGAAGACTTGAAGCTGAAGAGAGAATTGAAGGAGCGATTTACCAGCGCCGGCGTTTCTCAGATCGAGATCGACCGGGCGGCCAACCGCCTGCGCATCATCATCTACACTTCGCGACCGGGGATTATCATCGGCCGCAAAGGCGCGGAGATCGACAAGCTCAAACAGGAGATCAGCCGGCGCACTGGTCGCGAAATCCTGATTGATATCCGCGAAATTCACAAGCCCGAGCTCAACGCACAGTTGCAGGCCGAAAAGATCGCGCAGCAGCTGGAGAAACGGATCGCCTTCCGTCGCGCGATGCGAAAAACGGTCGATGAGGCTCAGCGTTTCGGCGCTCTGGGCATCAAGGTCCGCGTCTCGGGCCGTCTCAATGGCGCTGAAATTGCCCGCTCAGAGTGGACGTTGCAGGGCCGTCTGCCTTTGCACACACTCCGTGCCGATATTGATTACGGTTTTGCTGAGGCCAACACGACGTTTGGAGTGATCGGCATCAAAGTTTGGATTTATCGCGGCGACATCATGAACCCGCGTGAAGCGATAATGAAAAGATAATTTGGTTGCCGATGGCTGATTTAGAAGAAAGAGCGGGAGAGCGGGGGAGCGGGAGAGCGGGAGATCCCGGCAGTTCCCCCGCTCCCCCACTCCCCCGCTCCCCCGCTCTTTCTTCTAAATCAGCCATCGGCAATCCACAATCCGCAAGCGAAAATGGCAGAATATAAAATTCCCAAGAAGGTCAAATATCGCAAGCAGCAGCGCGGTCGCCGCGCTGGTATGGCCAAGCGCGGAGCAAGCATCGCATTCGGCCAGTATGCGTTGAAGGCGGTGGAGGCCGCGTGGATCACCGGCAAGCAGATCGAAGCAGGCCGAGTGGCGATCACGCGTTTCGTCAAGCGCGGCGGCAAGCTCTGGATACGCATCTTCCCCGACAAACCTATTACCAAGAAGCCTGCCGAAACCCGTATGGGTAAGGGCAAGGGCGCGCCGGAAGGTTGGGTCGCAGTGGTCAAACCGGGACGCATCATCTTTGAGATGGAAGGCGTCGATCTGGCCACGGCGCAGCGGGCGATGGAGCTTGCGGCAGCGAAGCTTCCGATCAAGACAAAATTCGTCACGCGCAGCGAGCAGGAAGGAAGCGCTTTATGAAACACAAGTTGGACAAAATTCGCGAACAATCGAGCGAGGAGTTGATCAGACGAATTACTGAGGTCAACGAGTCACTCTTCCGCCTCAAATTTAAAAAGGCGCTTGGTGATATCGATACGGTCAAGACAATTCGGAGAGAGAGAAAGGAACTTGCTCGACTCAAAACCATTCTGCGCGGGCGCATGCTTGGAATCGAGAGATAACTTGATTGCGGATTGCGGATTGTGAAACCGCATCCCGTTAAAATCCGCAATCCGCAATCCGCAATCGAAATATGAACGAAGAGACAATGGAAAATTCGGAAACGGCAACCGCCAGCAGCCAAACAGAGAACGTGAGTGCCCCTGCCAAATCGACTGAAGTTAAAGCTCGCGGTCGCCGCAGCGAAAAAATCGGCATCGTCGCGAGCGACAAGATGCAAAAGACAGTTGTGGTACGTGTTGACCGTCTGGTAAAGCATCCGAGATACAAACGCTATGTCCGCAAGCGCTCGAAGTTCATGGCGCACAATGAAATCGAGGGTGTCACGATTGGCGATCAGGTTCGGATTGTCGAGACCCGTCCTCTTTCGTCGCGCAAACGCTGGCGTGTCGTCGAGGTCCTCAGAAAGGCAAGTAAGTAGGTGTCGGTGGTCGGTAGTCGGTTGCGAATTCAACCGACTACCGGCAACCGACTACCGACTACCGACTACCGTGGGAGGCTAGCTATGGTTCAAATGCGTTCTATTCTGGAAGTCGCCGATAATTCGGGGGCGAAGAAGATTGCGATGATCCTGCCTATTGGCGGCAATACCGGCTCGCGTGCCAGCGTCGGCGATGTGATCACGGCATCGGTCAGAGAGGCGAGTCCCGATGGCACAGTGAAAAAGAAGCAGGTGGTCAAGGCAGTGATTGTTCGCACGCGCAAGGAAGTCCGCCGCAAGGATGGCACTTATATCCGCTTCGATCAGAATGCGGCGGTTCTGATCAAGCCCGACGGCGAGCCGATCGGCACCCGCGTCTTCGGCCCTGTCGCTCGTGAACTGCGCGAGCGCGGCTTTATGAAGATCGTGAGCCTCGCTCCTGAAGTCATTTGATTGCCGATTGCCGATTGCGGATTCGCGATGGTACAAGGCCGCATGCGATACCAAATCCGCAATCCGCAATCCGCAATCCGGAATCAGAGGATGCAATTATGGCAGTGAGAATGAAGATCAAGAAGAATGATCAGGTGATTGTCCTTACGGGGCGCGACAAGGGCAAACGCGGGCGCGTCATCGAAGTATTGACCAAAAAAGGCAAGGTTATCGTTGAAGGCGTTAATATCCTCAAGCATCATCAACGTCAGAATCGCCAGCGCGGAATCGCGGGCGGAATCGTCGAGCGTGAGGCCCCAATTGACGCTTCAAACATCATGGTGATCGAAGGCGGAAAGCCCACCCGCGTCGGCTATCAGGTTCTGCAGGATGGCCGGAAGGTTCGCGTCTCGAAGAAGACTGGCGCTGTAATTGAGTAACCAGGAGGAGTGATGAGTGATGAGTGATGAGTGATGAGACGTTTTGATCTCAAATCTCAAATCTCAAATCTCAAATCTGACAGAGATGGCTGCACGACTAAAAGAGAGATACGTCAAAGAAATCGTTCCGGCGCTTGCCAGGGAGTTCGGTTATAAGAATCCCATGAGCATCCCGAAGCTGGAGAAGATCGTCATCAATATGGGCCTGGGTGAGGCGATTCAGAACGCGAAGGTCCTCGACGCCGCCGTGAATGACCTGGCGACGATCACGGGACAGAAGCCCGTCATCACCAAGGCCAAGAAATCAATCGCCGCTTTCAAGCTGCGGGAGGGAATGAGTATCGGCGCGGTGGTCACCTTGCGTGGCGAGCGTATGTACGAATTCCTCGATCGTTTCGTGAGTATAGCGCTGCCGCGGGTGCGCGACTTCCGTGGCGTCTCCCCGAAGGCATTCGATGGGCGTGGCAACTACACCATCGGTCTGCGCGATCAGTTGATTTTCCCTGAGATTGATTTCGGCAAAATCGACAAAGCGCGCGGTATGAATGTCTGTATCGTGACGACGGCGAAGTCCGACGAAGAGGCGCGTTCGCTGCTTCGTCACCTCGGTATGCCCTTCAGGCAATAAAAAAGTCTGGAGTCTGAAGTCCAGACTCCAGACTCCAGACTTAGGAGATTATGGCAAAAACTTCAAAGATGGTTCAGGCGAGCCGGAGACCTAAATTCAAAGTGCGGGCCTATAACCGGTGCAAGCGTTGTGGTCGACCGCGCGGCTTCTTGCGGAAGTTCAACATCTGTCGTATCTGCTTCCGCCAGTTGGCGCTCGAAGGGCAAATCCCCGGCGTGACCAAATCAAGCTGGTAGTGGAGTAAAGAGAATTATGACTGATTCGATTGCAGATATGCTGACGCGCGTGCGCAATGCGATTGCGGCGCGCCATACAAAGGTTGATATTCCGGCCTCGCGCCTGAAGATCGAAATCGCGCGCATTTTCAAAGAAGAAGGATACATTACCAACTACAGTATCAAGACGACAGAAGGCAGTAACTCGCGGACGCTGAGAATCTTCCTGCGCTACGGTCCAAAGGGCGAGAGCGTAATTTCGCATCTGGAGCGCATTTCGCGGCCGAGCCGGCGTGTCTATGTGCCGAGTAAGGGTATTCAGAAGATACTCGGCGGCCTCGGCATCAATATCCTCAGCACTTCGCATGGAGTGATGACCGGCAAACAAGCGCGCAAGGCTAACATCGGCGGCGAAATTTTGTGCAGTGTTTATTAGTGCGTCGCATAAAGCGTCGCCTTCAGGCGGAGCCAACGCACAGAGAAATTATATGTCACGAGTTGGAAAGAAAATTATCGAGATCCCGAAAGACGTGAAGATCACAATCAGCGGGTCTGCGGTTGAGGTGCAGGGCCCGAAGGGAAAGCTGACGACGCCCATCCCGCAAGGCATCAAGTTCAAGCTGGAAGATGGGAAGCTCACAGCCGAACGTGAAAATGATCTGTATACCGCGCTGCACGGAACAGCGCGCGCTCTGGTAGCCAACGCAGTTACGGGCGTTTCCAAGGGCTACACGCAGGAGATGGATGTTGTCGGTGTCGGTTACAAAGCTGATCTGAAGGGTCGCAGCATTGTTTTCTCGCTCGGCTATTCACACCAGATCGAGTTTGTGCTGCCGGGAGGAATTACGGCAAAGGTTGAAAAGCTACAACGAACGATCACCCAATATCAAACGACCATCACTCTTTCGGGAATTGACAAAGAGTTGCTTGGTCAGGTTGCGGCGAATATTAATCACCTGCGTAAGCCTGATGCGTACAAAGGCAAAGGCGTTCGTTATGCCGGCCGGCCGATGAAGCTCAAACCGGGCAAGACCGGCAAGTAAGAGAGTAGTAAAGATAACAAGGGAATCGAGTATGCCAAAAGGGTCAAGACAGGATGTGCGGCGCGCAATTCACACGCGTATTCGCAAGAGGGTCAGAGGCACCGCAGAGCGCCCGCGCCTGGCGATTTTCCGCAGCCTCAACCATATCTATGCCCAGTTGATTGACGACGAGAAAGGAATCACGCTCTGCTCGGCTTCAACAGTTGAAAAGAGCGCCAGCGTCGGTAATGGTGGAAACGCTGATGCGGCGAAAGTGATCGGCCGCCTGATCGCCCAGAGGGCGAAGGAGAAAGGGATCACCAGCGTTGTCTTCGATCGTGGTGGATACATCTATCACGGGCGCGTGAAATCGCTGGCAGAAGCGGCACGCGAGGCGGGATTACAATTTTGATTGTGGATTGCGGATTGAAAAGGAGCTTCAATTTATCAAATCCGCAATCCGCAATCCGCAGTCCGCAATCAAAAGGGGAGAGTAGTTTTTATGGATAGAATGGATAGAATTAACGCGGACGGGCTTGAGTTGAAGGATCAAGTGATCTCAATCAATCGCGTCACCAAAGTTGTCAAAGGTGGTAAGAACCTTTCATTTGCCGCGCTCGTTGTAGTTGGAGATCAGGGCGGCATTGTCGGATTTGGGACTGGCAAAGCCAAAGAAGTGCCACAGGCGATCCGCAAAGCCATTGAGTCGGCTAAGAGGAATCTGATGCGTGTCCCTTTGGCCGGTTCGACATTGCCACACCCGATGGTCGGCAAATTCGGAGCCGGCAAGGTGCTGCTCAAGCCGGCAGTCGAAGGAACAGGAGTGATCGCTGGCGGTACCGTACGCGCGGTGATGAATGCTGTCGGTGTGAGCAACGTGTTGACCAAGTGTATCGGCTCGAATAATCCGCACAGCGTTATCCGTGCGACTTTCGATGCTTTGAAGAACATGAAAAGCCCTGAAGAGGTCGCCCGTTTGCGTGGTCGCACCGTGGAGGATCTGTAAGAAATGGCCAAGGAGACGAAGAAGATCAAAATTCAGTGGTATCGGAGCACGATCGCAACTCCGCGGAAACATAAAGTTATTGTGCGGAGTCTGGGGTTCACCAAACTTAATCAAATTATCGAGCGCCCCGACACTGAATCGATTCGCGGGATGGTGGCGAAGATCCCGCACCTGTTGAGGATCGTAGATTAAATAGAGAGTGGCACAACTATGGCAATCGGCTTGAACAAACTGAAAGCGCCAGCGGGCTCAAAACACAAGAAGAAACGTGTCGGGCGTGGTCCCGGATCGGGGCTCGGCAAGACTTCGGGGCGCGGTAGTAAAGGACAGAAATCGCGCTCGGGTTATTCGGGTAAGCGCGGTTTTGAAGGCGGGCAGATGCCGCTTCATCGCCGTCTGCCAAAGCGCGGTTTTACCAATCTCTTCAAGCGTGACTGGGCGGAAGTGAATATCGCCGATCTCGAGAAATTTTTTGAGACAGGCGCCACTGTGACACCTCAGACGCTCAGCGAACGGGGCCTGATTCGGAGGTCGATGGAGAAATCGGTCGTCATCCTGGGCCACGGCGAACTGAAAAAATCGCTCACAGTGAGCGCTCATCGTTACAGCGCCTCTGCGAAGCAGAAGATCGAAGCGGCCGGAGGAAAGGCCGAAGTTTTATGATTGCGGATTGCGGATTGGGGATTGCGGAATTGTAAAAATTAAGTTCCAATTAAATCCGCAATCCGCAATCCGCAATCCGCAATCAGAAGTGAGGTAGTTATGATTGAGTCATTTTTCAACGCGGTCCGCAATCTGTTTTACGTCCCGGAGCTGCGTAAGCGTGTGCTCTTTACTCTGGCGATGCTTGCGGTCTATCGCGCAGGCATTCATATCCCGGTTCCCGGAGTCGACCAAAATGTCCTCGCAGAAATCTGGTCTCAGGCAGCAGGAAATCTATTCGGGGTACTCGATTTATTCTCCGGCGGTAACCTGCGGCGGATTTCGGTATTCGCGCTCGGTATCATGCCGTATATCACAGCCTCGATCATCCTCCAGTTGATGACCTCGGTCTATCCGTCGCTCAAGAAGATTCAGGAGGAAGGCGAACTGGGCCGCCGTAAAATCACACAATATACGCGCTACCTGACGGTCGTGCTCTGCTTCGTTCAGGGTGTAGGCATTTCAGTCTGGCTGCAGCGTCAGCCGAATCTGGTTATCGGCGGCGGCGGGACGGGATTCATCATGCTCTCGACATTGACGATGGCGGCGGGCACGATCTTTATCATGTGGCTCGGTGAGCAGATCACCGAACGCGGCATTGGCAATGGAATCAGCCTGCTCATCTTCGCCGGTATCGTCGTCGGCTTGCCCAACGCGATCACGCAATTGTACGAGAAGATCCAAGACCCGGCCTCGGCGCTATTCGTGATTTTTCTCATCCTCGTGATGTTGCTTGTCACTGCGGGTATAGTCTTCTTCGAGCGCGGCACCCGGAAGATCCCAACTAACCACACGCGCCGCATGGTGGGTCGACAGATGGTTGCGACGCAATCATCGCATCTGCCGCTGAAGGTCAATATTGCGGGAGTGATCCCGGTAATCTTCGCTTCATCAGTGCTGGCGATCCCTCAGACGCTCTCGACCTTCGGAACCTGGGGCTGGCTGCAAACGCTCAATCAATGGCTGGGCGGCGGCCATCCATTCTATGAGTCGCTCTTTGTTGCGCTGATCATCATCTTCGCATTCTTTTATGTCTCAATCGTCTTCAATGCAGATGAGGTCGCAGAGAACTTGCGTAAACAGGGCGCTTTCGTCCCTGGTATCCGTCCCGGTAAACGGACAGCCGATTATCTCAACTCGATCCTGGTGCGGTTGACGACGGTCGGCGGCCTCTATCTCGTTGTTGTTTGCTTGATCCCGCAGCTGATGATCAGCGGTTTCAAGGTTCAATATTTACCGTTCATCGGTGAGAGGCTCTACACCATGATTGAGGGAGTGCCCGGTCTAAGCTGGATTCCCAATGGATTGGGCTTTTCATTCTATTTCGGCGGCACTAGCTTGCTGATCGTCGTCGGTGTGGCAATGGATACGATCAGCCAGGTCGAGGCACAGCTGGTCATGCGCCATTACGATGGTTTTCTCGGACCCCGTGGCGGAAGGCTTCGCGGTCGCCGCGCCACATCGTAAATGCAGGCGCCTCATGCCAGCGATTCTGTAATTTGACATTGAGGCACAGGCTATCACGATGTCGAAGATCATAGTCATGATTGGGGCACCGGGCGCTGGCAAGGGAACGCAAGCGCGTTTGCTCTCTGAAAAATATGGATACCCGCAAATCTCGACGGGTGACATCCTGCGCGCCATGGCGAACGCCGATACCCCGCTCGGGCACGAGATCAAAGAGACGATCGCTTCCGGCAACCTGGTAAGCGATGAAGTCCTTGCCCAAGTGATTAAGGATCGGATTTCAAGTGAGGATTGCACTGCAGGATTCATCCTCGACGGTTATCCGCGCACTCTGGATCAGGCCAGGTTGCTTGATGAGCTGGCGGATCAGCAGAATAAGGATATCCTCCTGGTTCACGTTATCGTCGATGAAGAGTTGCTCTTCAAGCGGTTGACCGGCCGGAGAGTTTGTACGAAGTGCGGCGAGATTTATAACATCTACTTTCGGTCTCCGAAGCGAGATGGGTTCTGCGATCTCGATGGCGCTCCGCTGATTCAACGCAGCGATGACACCTCTGAAACTGTCAATCGCAGGTTGGAAGCATATAAAATTTCGACTGCGCCTCTGATTGATTATTACCGCCAGGATGGGCGTCTGATTGAATTGGATGGCGATCGCCCGGTCGAAGAAGTTTTGGAGCAACTGTCTGCGATAATAGAGACATTTTAGGGCAGGCAGTGCCAGGGAAATTGAAATTTAAGCCCCGCACTGAAGAGTCTAGATGGTTATTCGTAAATCACGCAGTGAAATTGAGAGGATGCGACGCTCGGGATTGATCGTTGCCGAGACGCTACGAGATCTGCGAAGGATGGTCGAGCCGGGTATTACCACCCGGGATCTCGATGCCTATGCCGAGAAGAAGATTCGGTCGGCTGGCGCATATCCGACATTCAAAGGTTATCGCGGGTTCCCGGCTTCGATCTGCGCATCGATCAATGACGAAGTTGTTCACGGTATCCCTTCGGAGCGCAAACTGCGTGAAGGCGACATTATCAAACTTGATTGCGGCGCGACTCTCGAGGGATATGTCGGAGATGCTGCAATCAGCGTAGGTGTAGGGGAGATTTCTCCGGAACTCGAGAGACTCATGCAGATAACTCGAGAATCACTCTTGCAGGCTGTGGAGAAGATGGTCCCGGGCAATCGGCTTTATGACGTCTCCTATGCGGTTCAGGAGTACGTCGAAGGGCGCGGATATGCGGTGGTGCGCGAGTTTTGCGGCCACGGCATCGGTCAACGAATGCACGAAGACCCCCAGGTCCCAAATTACGGTCGTCCGGGAACTGGCCCGAGATTGAAAGAGGGCTGGGTGCTTGCTGTCGAACCGATGGTCAACGCCGGCACACACGAAGTAGACGTATTGGCTGACGGTTGGACGGTTAAAACTCGAGACGGAAAGGCGTCGTCGCATTTCGAGCACACTATCGCGGTCACCGAAGACGGCCCTCAGGTGCTCACCGCGCTGGAGGACGGGACGCTACACCTGTAACACAAGTATGGCACGTAACTTGCAAAATATCGATTGGCGGTTATAATGCAGGTTTCGCAATTTAACAGTTATCACTAGAGGGTATGTCGAAAGAAGATGCAATAGAGGTGCAGGCAACGGTGCTTGAGACGTTGCCCAATGCGATGTTTAAAGTCGAATTGGAAAACAAGCACCAGGTTTTAGCTCACATCTCGGGACGAATGCGAAAGAACTTCATCAAGATTCTGCCGGGTGACAGGGTGTTAGTCGAGCTTTCACCTTACGATTTGACGCGCGGCAGAATCGTCTATCGATTCAAATAGTCTTTATCGTTCTCTTCCCGCGTCTTCAAAAGGCAGCCCTCGATCATAGACGAGACGAACAATGAAAGTCAGAGCATCAGTCAAGAAAATCTGCGACAAGTGCAAGATCATACATCGCCACGGCGTCGTGCGCGTCATCTGTGTGAACCCGAAACATAAGCAGAGGCAAGGATAGTTTCAAATTTCAAATTTCAAATTTGAAATTTCAGAGTGGAGGAAGTAAATGGCTCGTGTAGCAGGCGTCGACCTACCACCGCAAAAGCGCGCGCAAATCGGGTTGACTTATATCTACGGGATCGGGAGATCGCGCGCGACCAACATTCTCAACGAAGCGAAGGTAAGTATTGATAAGAAGGTTCGCGATCTGAGCGAAGAGGAGTTGAACCGCATCCGCGCGATCGTTGATCAACAGGGTAATATCGAGGGAGACCTGCGGAAGCAGATACAATTGGACATCAAGCGTTTGATGGACATCGGTTGCTATCGGGGATTGCGGCACCGCAGAGGACTCCCGGTTCGCGGGCAGCGGACGCACACCAATGCGCGCACCCGTAAGGGCCCGCGTCGCGCCACGATTGCAAAGAAGAAAGCTCCAGGGAAGAAGTAAATTTAGTTCGCAGTTCGCAGTTCACAGTGACTGCGAACTGCGAACTGCGAACTGCGAACTAAAATATGGCAAAACAGCAACAGTCTACAGGCAAGAAGAAGGTATTCAAGAAGAAAGAGAAGAAAGTCGTGCCGCAAGGCGTCGTCCACATCCAGGCGACTTTCAATAACACGCTGGTCAGCATCACCGATTTGGAAGGTAACCTGGTCGCGCAATCATCGGCCGGCGCGATGGGGTTTCGCGGTTCGCGTAAAGGGACGCCTTTCGCGGCGCAGCAGGCGGCAAATAAAGCTGCCGCCCTTGCCCGCGATTGCGGCATGCGAAGTTGTGAAGTGCGGGTGAAAGGGCCCGGATCGGGGCGCGAATCGGCCATCCGCGCGATTCAATCCGCGGGCATCGATGTCAAAATAATTCGCGATGTGACGCCGATTCCCCATAACGGATGCAGGCCCCCAAAGCGTCGTAGAGTTTAAAAAGGTTTAACGGAGGAAAGAGATTGGCAAGAGATAGAGGCAAGCAATGTCGTTTGTGCCGGCGCGAGGGAATGAAGCTCTACCTCAAAGGCGAGAAGTGCTACAAACCCTCGTGTCCGATTGAGAAGCGCGGAACCAATCCGCCAGGGCAGCACGGCCCGAACGCCAAGCGCAAACCGATCGGTTACGGCGAGCAACTGCGCGAAAAGCAGCGCGTTAAGCGCATCTATAACCTGCTTGAAACGCAGTTCCGCAACTACTTCGAGAAGGCAGCGCGCCAGAAAGGCGTGACGGGCGAAAACCTGCTCTCGCTGTTGGAGCGTCGTCTCGACAATGTGATTTACCGCCTGGGATTTGCGATGTCTCGCCGTCAGGCACGTCAGTTTGTTCGTCACGGTCATGTCAGTGTTAATGGTAGGAAGGTCGACATCCCGTCCTTCCAGGTCAAGATCGGAGATGAGATCGCGGTCCGTGATAAGAGTATGAATAATGCTCATATTCAGGGCGCGTTTCAGACTTCCGGTGGTCGCGGCCGTCCGGCTTGGCTGGAAATAATCAATCCTGACAAGCTCGTTGGCCGCGTCATCGCGCAACCGCGCCGTGAAGATATTGATCAGAATATCAACGAACAGCTGATCGTCGAGTTGTACAGCAAGTAGTCGTGCCCATAGGTTGCAACCTATGAGGCGCAGGGTTGATAGCATTGATTAAGCGAAAGTTGAGAGAGAAATGGTAGCTACCATGTGGACCGGTTTCCAGAAGCCGAAGCGGTTGTCATGTGAGACCATGACTGAGCGCTTTGGTCGTTTTTCCGCACAGCCTTTCGAGCGTGGTTTCGGCACGACCATAGGCAACAGCTTACGCCGCGCCTTACTCTCGTCCATTGAAGGCGCAGCGATTACTGCCGTCCGTATCGAAGGAGTGTTACATGAGTTCTCTTCGATCCCCGGAGTGGTTGAAGATGCGACTGACATTATTCTCAATCTTAAACAGATACCCTTTAGACTTCATTCCGGGGAAACGAAGACTCTGAGAGTTGCGCGTTCCGAACCGGGCGAGATGAAGTCCGGCGATATAGAGGTGGATGCTGACGTCGAAGTCCTCGATCCGAACGTCCACATCGCAACGGTGAGCGAAGGTGGAAATCTGAACATTGAGCTGCGACTTAAAAAAGGCCGCGGCTATGTTTCCGCCGATCGCAACTTCGATGATGACCTGCCGGTCGGGTACATCCCGGTCGATTCGGTCCATTCGCCGATCAAAAAGGTCAATTTCCACGTCGAGGCTGCGCGCCTGGGACAGGACACGGACTATGACAAGCTCCTGCTCGAAGTCTGGACCAACGGCAGCATCACTCCGGAGCACGCCATCGGTCTGGCCGCCAAGCTGATCAAAGATCACATGGCGATCTTCATCAACTTCGAAGAGGATATTCAGGAGCAACCTGAGCCCGTCGTACAGAAGCCTCTGGCTCCCGTCAACGAGCACCTCGATAAATCGGTCGATGAACTCGAGCTCTCGGTTCGCTCATACAATTGCCTGAAGAATTCGGACATCAAGACGATCCGTGACCTCGTGCAGAAGAGCGAAGCTGAAATGCTTAAGACCAAGAACTTCGGTCGCAAATCGCTCAACGAGATCAAAGATATCCTCACGTCGATGGGACTGAGCCTCGGAATGAAATTTGACGAGCACGGTAATCTCGTTAAAGGTCCCGAGCAGGAGAATTGATTGCGGATTGCGGATTGCGG
>JAKEHZ010000228.1 GCA_022614735.1 Acidobacteriota bacterium
CTAACAGTTTCAACACAAAGGGTCAAAGGGTCAAAGGGTCAAAGAAGAAATAAATCAGGCATTTATCCCCCTTTGACCCTTTGACCCTTTGACCCTTTGTGTTGAAACTGTTAGGTAGTTTCGGCCTCCTATGAAACTTGCCGAAATTCTCTAGGATTTTTCCGTTTGTTCCGTTATTTCCGTTTGTTCCGTTTTCCCCCTTCCCCTGTTCACGAAAATCAGCTGGCAAAATTCTGCTTCTCTCCGAGCTTCTCACCGTTGATCGCGTCAAAATAGACGGTCCAGGTCATCCCACTCCCAACTTCGACAGGATAAGCCAGGTGAATCGTGAGATTGTTGTCTTTCTCTCTGGGATAAACGACCAACTCTCTGATGACGATCTCTTCAGGTTTCGTGACCTTGTAGGTCTGGGGCCTGCCGGCTATTGTCGTGTAAGTGAATTCCCGATTTATCAATTTTTCGACAATCTCACCTGACCTGATTGATGGGTTATTGGGCAGGTCAAATTTAGGAATGATACGACTGCTCCACTGCAGGAGATTGGCTTTCTTGTCCACCGTAAGTCTCAACTCACCATAGCCATCGGCTATCGGGAAGGAATAAGTCATCTGTTGATACACGAAGCGGTAGAAGTCGCCACCATTTGTGAAAGAGACTAGTGATAGGTCTTTGACGCTGAGAGGATTGTTCTTCGGATCGCCACAAAGTATGCCGCGAGTGCGTTCGATAAAACCGCGGAGTGCTTCCTTTGCCTCCATTTCGCCGAAAACGCCGATTTTTTTGGTGACTTTGATCCGACCGGCCAATTCCGGGGGCAAGGACCGCGGCGTGTTGAGGACCTGTTCTAAATCGAGCTTTGCGAACGGCAGACTCAGTTCGGCAAGGAAGCTTTTCCATGCTTCCTGTACCTCCTCTTGACGCGATGTTGAAGGTTCAAACAACAGGGGATAATTTACCCTGTTGCCTTGTGGATTGTTGACAGAGACCTGCCCCGGCGCGGCACACGAACAGATGAGCATAACGGTCATCAACAAGCCAAAAAAACCAAGCCGCCAAGTTCTCAGCATAGGCGCGATGATTTCACGCCAGATTCATAAAATCAAGAATCGACAACAAGACAAAGAGAGAAAACGGGTCCACAAGAAAGGGCGGAAATAACGGAACAAACGGAAATTCTTCGGGATTTTTCCGTTTGTTCCGTTTTCTCTCTTCAGATTGTGTTATTTCGTATCCGCCTGTTGTAAAAAGAAATCGATCAATTCATCCGCTGAGTTATTCATCTCGACGGCGAACCTGCTTACCCGGCTCGTGAAGTAGTTGAACATCCAGACAGCCGGAATTGCTACCAGCAATCCGAAGGCTGTCGCAATCAATGCTTCCGAAATGCCGCCTGCAACCGCACCCAAACCTGTTGTCTCCTGACGATTCATTTCGTGAAAGGCATCCATAATACCGATAACTGTTCCGAACAACCCGACAAAAGGCGCGGTCGAGCCAATTGTCGCTAATCCTGACAACCCACGTTGCATTTCGGCTATCTTCATTGCCGTCGCGCGTCGTAAGGCGCGTCTGGCTTTCCGCATTCGTCTTCCGCCCTTGTCACCTCCTTGTGCTCCAAGTTCCTGCAATCCCGAATTGATGACAACAGCGAGATGGCTCCGGCGATAGCTCTGTGTAAGTTTGAGAGCATCATCCAGTCGAGCAGAACGCAACATCTCTGCCACGCGCGGTACAAATTCCCGCGATTGTTTGGCCGCCGAGTTGAATGTCAAGTAGCGTTCGAGCATGATCGCAACCGAGTAGATAGACATGATCAGGAGTACAACGATCACTCCTATTCCGGTATAACTCATTTTGCGGAGCATCTCAGTTAGCGACATTTGAACTTGCATGTCACTGCCACTCTGAATTGCCAAATTCGTTATCCAATTGAAATAAGCGTAGCTCTCCGACAGGATCAGGCGGACGAACGGATCCATAGATCACCTCCAGTTTGTACAGAATTTTTAGAATGCCACCGGTTTTTTGGTTATGCCTTATTTGGATTCACATTTGCGCACGCAGCCGAATCGGGCGCTTTAGAAGGTCACAGATTTCGTCTACCTAGACTCCTTATCTTTCCATAAGTTCCCTCTGGGGTATAATTCGCTCGGAAACATTAGCAATGAACCAAATCTATGGTCTTGCGCCTGTGCTTGAAGCCCTGCGCGCAGGACGACGACCCATCCATAAAATCCTGATTTCAGCGGGTTCCCATCCGTCGCGGTTGAGTGAATTGACCGATGCGGCACGACGCGCAGGTATTTCCATCGAAAAACGTGAACGCCGCGAGCTGGACGAGATCACCCGCAATGCAAACCATCAAGGAGTCATCGCGCTTGTCGATTCGCAGAGCAGAACGAATCCATACGTGCCGTCAGAAACGATCCTCGATTCTCTCAGTGATCCAGCCCTCGTCGTCCTGCTCGATGGCATTGAGGACCCGCATAACCTCGGCGCGATTCTGCGCACCTGCGAGGGCGCTGGTGTCGATGGAATTTTTATTCCTGAACATCGCGCAGCCGGCTTGAACGAGACTGTGGCAAAGACTTCGGCCGGCGCCGTGGAGTATGTGCGTGTGGCGCGTGTGACCAACCTGGTGCCTCTGATTGCTGAATTGAAAGAACGTGGTCTGTGGGTTGTCGGGGTTGAGGGAGGGACCGAGACAATTTATTCTGATTTCGATCTAAACGTTCCGCTCGCTCTCGTCTTCGGCAGCGAAGCTAAAGGCATTCGAAGGCTGATCCGCGAAAAGTGCGATGCGGCAGTTTCTATCCCTTTGCGCGGAGAGCTGAATTCATTGAATGTGAGCGTGGCGGCGGGTGTAATATTGTTCGAGGTGCTGAGACAAAGAGGAGTTCAAGGATGACTCGGAGGGTTCACGTAATTACAGTCTCAGACTTGAAGTAGAGGATCCGTCCGCAGCTCTCACAGGTGATGATCGTCTCGCCGCGGCGGATATCGCTGAAAACCTGAGGGCGGATTGTCATGCGGCAGGCAAGGCAGGACCAGTCACGGGCTTCGGCCAGCGCTAACCCGGAACGCGTCTTCGATAATCTTTCATAGGTTGCGCGCGCGTTTGGGCTCAAGGCTCCGAGCGCGGGCGCGCGTTGAGCAATCAGTTCATCAAGGCGTTGTTGATTGGCCGTGACTGCAGCTGACCATTCGGTTATCTGCCGATCGACTTCAATTCGTTGCGATTCCATCTCCGGTGTGCGTTCTGTGATGTTCGCTTCGAGCTTTTCGATCTTCTCCATTAATTTGAGAATTTCCGTCTCGAGCGAACTGACTGCCTTGCGCGCAACATCTATCTCGCGCACTGCCGTCGTATATTCTCTTTCATTTGTCGCCTTCATCAGATCATCTTTGAATTTCTGATGTTTTTGCTGCTCGATTTCAAGCTCGGATTCGTATCGTCTTTTTTCATTTTGAGCGACATCCAGCTGTTCTTTGAGATCGAGGTATTCTTTGGCAGTCTGGGAGAATTGGATCTCCAGCTCCCGTTGTCGTGAGGGAAGCGAAGAAATCTCTTCTTTTAGTCGTCTGATTTCGACATCAATTTCCTGAAGCGAGATGAGCTGGCTCAGTTCCTCATTCAAAGCGGCCTCCTAAGAAAACAAGGCAGAGTCTAATGGTCTTTGCAATCTTCCACCCCCCCGGATCTTTCGGCGGTCTGGATCGAAGAAGCGAGCAAATCATCACACAGCCGCTCGCCCAAACGCAAATTTTTTTAGTGATGAGAACTTATGACTGAGATAAAGAAAAACATCTACCCGCGATCATCGGTGCTCTTCGAGCGCGCAATAGAAGTCATTCCCGGCGGCGTTAACAGCCCGGTACGCGCATTTCGCGGTGTCGGCGGTACACCGCTCTTCATTCAATCCGCGCGTGGCGCGACGATCACCGATGCCGATGGACGAACCTATATCGACTATGTCGGCTCCTGGGGGCCGATGATCCTCGGCCACGCACATCCGGAAGTGATCAGTGCCATCCAGACAGCAGCTGCGCGCGGAACCAGCTATGGCGCGCCGACCGAGCTCGAAATCCTCCTGGCTGAGGAAGTGATCGACGCTTTCCCTTCGATTGAAAAGCTGCGTCTCACTTCGAGCGGCACAGAAGCAACAATGTCGGCGCTACGTGTTGCACGCGGGTTCACAGGCCGTCCAAAGATCGTCAAATTCGAGGGCTGTTATCACGGGCACGGAGACAGTTTGCTGGTGCGTGCAGGTTCGGGCGTCGCCACTCTCGGTCTGCCGGACTCGCCCGGCGTGTTGCCCGAAGTCGCCCAGAGTACCATCACTGTTCCCTACAACGATGTAGCTGCCCTCGAGCATGTCTTCGATGAAGTCGGCAATCAGATCGCAGCCGTAATTATTGAGCCGGTCGTTGGCAATATGGGCTGCGTCCCTCCGCGCGAAAACTATCTTCAGGAAGTCCGGCGTATTACTGAAAAGCAAGGCGCAGTTTTAATATTCGATGAGGTGATGACGGGGTTTCGCGTCGCGCGGGGCGGCGCCCAAGAACTATACGGCATCAAGGCTGATCTGACCTGCCTGGGCAAAATAATCGGCGGAGGCTTGCCGGTCGGAGCCTTCGGAGGTAGGCGAGAGATCATGGATGTCGTTGCGCCGGTCGGACCGGTTTATCAGGCAGGAACTCTGTCGGGCAACCCATTGGCGGTAACAGCAGGTTTGACAACTTTGCGCCTCCTCAAGTCACTCAATCCTTACCCCCAACTCGAACGCGCGACGGCCCGCCTGGTCGAAGGAATGACCGAAGCCGCTCGCGAGGCTGGTATCGGCGTTGTCAGCAATCGGCTCGGTTCCATGTTCACGACATTCTTCACTTCAGCGACGGTCTACGATTGGACGACTGCATCCCGTAGCGACCGTGCAGCCTTCGGGCGATTCTTCCACGCCATGCTTGATGAAGGCGTCTACCTGGCGCCTTCGCAGTTCGAAGCCGGCTTCGTTTCAGCAGCCCACAGCGATGAAATCATCGATCGAACGATTGCGTCGGCGCGCCTGGCGTTCGGGCGTGTCTGATGATTCGTGTCCTCCTGGGAAAAAGTGGCTACCTATAGCCTCTAAGAAAAAGAAATTTGACGCAAAGGCGCAAAGAAAAATCAAATGACGAGGTGGTAACCTCTTCCGATGAATCTTTTTTCTCACTTTCCCTCTTTGCGCCTTTGCGTCTTTGCGTCAGATTCCTTTTTCTTTAATGCTATATCATCCTTATTAAATGCGCATTTTGGGTACGGCGTGATCGGCTGATATACTCGTCTCTCACTACTCTTTTGATCATTCCGACAGGCCGAAAGGTTTTGATGGGAGCCAATATGTTGGTTTGCTTTTCTCTCTTGCTGGTTCTTCTGCCGGCTTATGCAGAGTATGAATCTGAATTTAATGAGAGTTCGAAGAGGAGGACTATTTATTTCAACTGGCGTTCCCGCACACAAAGTCCGACGACCCAGCACGAGCGTGATAAAGCTCTGGCCCGACAACAATTCACTAAAAATTTCCGTGACATGCAACTGCTCGGGCAAGGGCTGTTGCGCGAGCACGAAGCTAAGCGCCTTACTTCAAAACGTCTGGCGAAAGACGCAAAATCAATCAACAGGTGCGCCAAGAGCCTTCGCTCTCTCCTTGCGCTCGGAAACCTGGCATCCGAGACACAGATCGATAAAGATATCGACACACCTAATGAATTTGATGAATCGATCCGTAAGCTTGCGAAGCTGATCTGGGACTTCGCTCATAATCCTATCCACCAGACCAGCAAAGTATTCAATACGGATCAAGCGGCACAAGCTCAAACCGACTTACTCACTATCATCAATCTTTCCAAGGTAATCGAGAACAGAGCGAAGAGTTACGTTTTCGCCCCCACGTCAGCTCAGTAACTGATACTATTGCCCACGATCGAGATAATCCATCAAAACATTCGACATCACCTTTACACCAATAACCAGACTTTCTTCGTCGACATCAAAATCCGGTGTATGGATCATCGCGGTGATTCCTTTCACTTTGTTGCCAACACCGAGGAAGTAGAAAAATCCGGGGACGACCTGCTGGTAACGTGAGAAATCCTCTGCGCCCATCTGAGGGCGAGGTGAAATGAGATTCTTCTGGCCGGCAATCCGCCGCATCACCGGCAATGTCGCTTCGACTAGCGCCGGATCGTTGTATGTCATCGGGGTGTTCGCGCCTAATTCGATTTCGTAGCTCGCACCATAGGCTGAAGTCACGCCGCCCAGAGTCTGCTTCATCATCTCGATCGCATTCTTGCGAACCTCTTGATTGAGCGTTCGCATAGTGCCTTCGAGTTTGACTTCATCAGTGATGATATTGAAACGATTCCCCCCGATGATGCTTCCGATGGTGATGACGAGCGGTTCCTGTGTGTTGATGCGACGGCTGCGGATTGTTTGTAACGCAGTCACGCATTCCGCTGCAACGACGACTGTGTCAATGCCATCGTGGGGATATGCGCCGTGAACCTTCTTGCCGCGAATTGTGATTGAGAAACGATCAGAGGAAGCCATCGCCGGACCGATGTTGTAACCGATCTGCCCGACTTCAATATTCGGCATGACGTGCAGGCCGAAGATGGCCGATGGCCGCGGATTTTCCAGCGCACCCTCCTTGATCATCAATTCCGCTCCGCCATCTTCGCCGGGAGGAGGACCCTCTTCAGCCGGCTGGAAGATGAATTTGACCGTCCCGCGGATCCGGGCGCGCATTTTGCTCAGCACTTCGGCGACACCGAGTTGCACAGCTAGATGCACATCGTGGCCGCACGCGTGTTTAACGCCTTCCTTGCGCGATCTGTAAGGCACGGCGATCGTTTCGAGGATGGGCAATGCATCCATATCTGCGCGAACCGCGACGACAGGTCCCGATTGTTTGCCTTTGAGTAATGCGACGACGCCGTATTTGCCGACTCCAGTCTTTATTTCATCGAGCCCGAGAGCGCGCAGTTTCTCTGCTATGACACGCGCAGTTCGCTCTTCGCGGTTAGACAGTTCGGGATGCATATGAAAATCGCGCCTCTGATCAACCAATTTCTGGCGCAAGCCCTCGGCAGCGCGGGCAATCTCCTCTTCAGCTGTCGATGCCACATTCAGTGATGCTTCGATGGGGGGCAGTTTGATCAAAGCGGTAATCGCAAGCAGCGCTATGAGTAGAGACGTGGTCAGAGTGGTGTCAGGTCTAAGCATCATGTATTTCCTCAGAAGAGTAGTCTTCAATTTGTGGTGGCGGAAGAGTGAGAAGATCGAATACGAAACAAACGAAAAAGCGCTATTTTTCGTTTGTTTCGTTATTTTCGTTTGTTTCGTATTCTCTCTTCTC
>JAKEHZ010000229.1 GCA_022614735.1 Acidobacteriota bacterium
CGATTCGATCAAGTTCTAACACAACACTATCCCAAATTTCCAGGGACCAAAATCCTCATAAGTGGATGAGTTTCATGCATGCACTTATTTGATAAAGTCCAAGAGAGAATACGAAACAAACGAAAAGATATAAACTTTTCGTTTGTTTCGTTATTTTCGTTTGTTTCGTATTCTCTCTTGGACTTTATCAAAAAGGCTGGCCAGTAGGCACAATCACTGTTCCAGGTTGCTCTCGGCCAGTTTGCGCAAGTGATAACCCATGGCCGCCAGGCGCATCGCCATTTCGAATCTCTCGCGGTGATCAGTCAATGCGGTGCGGAAGAACTTCCAGAACTCATTGCGTTCGCGGTCGCGCACGCCAAGAGTGAGCACGACGCGCGCGAACGCTGCCAGATCACCGAAAAAGCTCGTGCGACGCGGCTCAGGCAGCATCTGTACAACACGTGACAGACTATCGAGCGTCCGCAGGTAGTATTCGCGGGGTGAATAGATGTTTCGAATGATCGATTGGTAGCCTTCGATCAAACGCGCGCTGTCCATCTTAGGGATAAAGGTCAGAGCACACTCCGAAATGTTTCCGGTACCTTCGGCGAGCAATCGTCCTTCGCGCTCGAGACGCCGCCAGAGCTGTGTGCCCGGTAGCGCCTGCAGTATTCCCACCATCGCCAGCGGAATAGCGCTTTCCCGGATGAAGTTGATCTGACGCTCGAAGACATCTTCGGGGTCATTGTCGAAGCCGACGATGAAGCCGGCCATCACATCCATCCCGTACTTTTGAATCTTATGCACTGATTCGAGCAGGTCGCCGCGTGTATTCTGATGCTTGAGCGTCTCCTTCAAACTCTCTGCGACCGGTGTCTCGATTCCAAGAAAGACCGAACGGAACCCGGCTCGCCGCATACCTTCGAGCAATTCATCATCTTCAGCCAGATTGACGCTCGCTTCGGTCAGGAAAGCAAAGGGATGTCGATTGCGCTCAGACCATTCGGCCAACTCCGGCAACAGACGTTTGACGTTTCGCTTGTTGCCGATGAAGTTGTCGTCCACAATGAAAACCCGGCCGCGCCAGCCGAGTCTCACCAACTCATCAAGTTCGGCCAGAATCTGCTCATTGCTCTTGGTGCGCGGAACGCGGCCATAGATTTCAATGATATCGCAGAACTCGCATTGGAATGGGCATCCGCGCGAGTATTGTACCGGCATCGCGAAGTAGCGGCTGAGATCGGCCAGATGAAATTCCGCTGGCGGTGTGAGTGTGAGTGCAGGTCGCTCGGCGGCCTGATATACATGCTTCGGTTCTCCGTGCTCCAAGTCGTGCACAAACTCCGGCAGGGTCGTTTCGGCTTCACCCATAAAAATGTGGTCGACACCATCCAACTTCTCGGCGAGCGTTGTCACGTATGGTCCGCCGACGACAACACGTTTTCCACGCGCCTTGCAACGCGCGACGACCCGGCGCAGCGAATCCTTTTGCACGAGCATCGCGCTCACAAAGACCATGTCAGCCCACTCGATCTGTGCATCGCGAAGCGGCTGCACATTCAAATCGACAAGTCGCCGCTCCCACGTGCGCGGAAGCATCGCAGAAACAGTCAGCAAACCGAGTGGCGGAAAGGCTGCGCGTTTGCCGTAGAAATGAAGCGCGTGCCGAAAGCTCCAGTAGGTATCAGGGAACTCAGGATAGACGAGAAGCACTTTCATGAACGATTCACCTCCTCTGCAACTACTGGGTGCGGCTGCGCTCCCAATAGTTGACATTGTTTCTGGTCGTCGTCATGGACGACATGAACGACTCCTCTGAGAATGAGTAGGACAGGTGGGTACAACTCCCCGTCTAAGCGCCGCTGATTATGCGCCATCAAGCGACTATGAACAAATGTAAGGGGCACAAACTTCAAGCTCATACATTCTTTCTCCATCAAAAAACATCCGGCTTCTCTAAAGCCTGCGTTGTGAACATGTCTTCCTTTAAGCCGGTGTTAAATCGAATCTCTTCGATTATCAAGACCGTCTTTGTGCCCTCGGGCGGCGAACTCATCTCAATGCGCTTGCCCACCCAGATACCGGAGATCTTCTCGAGCGCACTCGCTTTCAAGACGCGGAGCTGCTGGCCCTGTTTGTCATACATCTCGGCGAGCACGACGTATGGGATGTCTAGCGGCACCCAGAGATAGAGGTAAGCATATTGTGATTTTTCCGGGGAGACCGGGCGCCCCTCAATCTTGTAGGTCTTGCGGCCATCGATCTCCTCGCCTTCGCTCAGGAGTTTATAAACGAAATCGTCGAGCACGCGCTCAGCCAGATCTTCGTTGGTGAAATCAGTAGCGAGAAATCGCTGGCGACGCTCCTGCGCTGCTATTCGCCGCACGCGCTGAATAGCAGGTGTGTACATCCACTGGCGATCCGACGTGCCAGCTTGATTGATAGAAAGGAGGCCAACTCCACGCACCTCTGCGGGGTCAGTAAAACGTACAAGCGTCTTGCTATTTCCGAACGATCCAATCTTGCGCGAGACGAACTTTTTACTGCGCACATTTCCCTTCTTATCAAACATATCTATCTTGACCCGCAACGTCGTATCGTGGCTTGTATCTTGCTTGTAAACGCGCTCCATGATTTTGCGCGCGTCAGGCGCAGCATGAGTAAAGGACAGGACAAGAAGAGAGAATACGAAACAAACGGAGAAAAGTTGGCAGTTGGCAGTTGACAGTTGGCAGTTGGAGGAATTCTTACTGCCAACTGCCAACTGCCAACTGCCAACTTTTCTCCGTTTGTTTCGTATTCTCTCTTGATTTATGGATAGCGACCTATTCATAACCAATTGCCTCAACCACTTGAAGATTTACTGCTCTCCTGGCGGGCAACCAAGCGGCCGCCAACGCAATTAACATTGTCATCGGCAGAACAATTCCGATCAGCCAGAACGGGAAGCGATAGGGAATCGTAAACCCTCCGATCATCGCTGCTGCAGTGCGAACCATGAAATACGTATTCAGCATTCCCGCCAGCATACCAATCAGCACTCCGACGATCGCAATCGCCGCCGCTTCGAGAAGGATCATTTTGCGAATCTGGCTACGCAAGCCGCCAATCGCGCGCAGCACGCCTAGTTCCCGCTTGCGTTCAGAGACGGATATCAACAATGTGTTGACTATGCCCAGCGCGGCGATGACTATAGCAACGGCTACTTGCATGTAGTTCAAGACGAAAAATCCATCGATCAGGTTCATCACCCATTTTTTATATTCTGCATTGGTGTAAATGAAGGCGCGATGCTCCCCCTTCATGATGCGCTGAATTTCATTTTTGACCGTTATCACATCAGCTCCATGATTGAGGTTAACTTCAATCATGTCTACCGCAGCGTCATTCCAGTATTTTTTGTATAACTCGCGATCGAGAAAAACAGCGCCCTTCTCTGATGTATAGTCCTCGATAACGCCCACAATCGGTCGATCAAAAGCTTCGGTCGGCGTTTGAAGCCTCAAACGATCGCCGACGCCAAGCGTGTAACGATTGGCGAAATTGCGCGCAATCAAGACACCTTCACCCCTGATCATCTTCTCCCGCGCCTCGGCTTCATCCGCGCCCTCGATGACATCGCTGACACGCGCAAACCATCCATCCATTTCGATCGTGACCAATGCCACCGAGTCTCCTTCATACGGCAGAAAGATGAAACGTACGTTCTCAATCCTTTTCACGCCGGGGAGAGCTGAAATTTTCCTGCTCAGTTCTTCGCTAAAGTGATAGGTGCGAGACCGTGCCATATCTGAGGTAGCGATGAAGAGATCGGGATTGATCTTCCGATCCATCCAACGAGAAACCGCCCTCTGATAGCTGCTGACGTAAGCGCCGGTTGAAAACACGAACATCAAACCGATCATGAGGGCTCCGACCGTGGCTGATGTGCGTCGCGGCGCCTGAATCATAGTGTCGACCGCAATCACACCCTCGGAGCCAAACGCGCGATCCATCAGGGGTCGTAACAATCGGGCTGTCCACTCCGATAATTTCGGCAACAACAGTATCAAACCAAGCAATACAAGCAACGAATAACTGAATTGAAAGTAGAGTCCGACTTTCAATGGCGCAAACCGAATCAAGGCCATCCCCGCAACAACCATCGCAAACCCCGAGACCATTCGCGTTCGCCCCAGCACGTTTTCACGTTGGCGCGTTTCGATATTATGTAAAGCCAGAATCGGATTGAGCCGCGAGGCTGCGCGCGAGGGCATCAGTGCGCCAAGCAATGAAGCAAATACGCCGATCGTGAATGAAGCCACCGCATAATCCCAGCGGAAGATCGGTTGTCGCTGAGTCGTCATATAACCGAACACTTTTGCAGCGACATCGCTCATCATCCGCTCAGCACCGGCAGCGAGAAAGAAACCCAACCCTATACCGGCGGCGCTGCCAATAACTCCCATGACGACAGCCTCACCAAGGAACATTCGCTCGACACTCGAGCGTTCAACACCCAGCGCGCGCAGTATCCCTATCTCTTTCCATCGCTGATTGACCGAGATGCTGAAAGTATTGAAGATGATAAAAACACCCACGAGCAGCGCGATGAAGCTCGCTAAAGTCATTCCAATTCGCATCGCGGAGATTGCATTTTCAATGCCCTTCCCGCGCGCCGCCGGCCGCTCGACCTCAATCCCAGAAAGCAATCGCTCATGCAACCGCCGTTTTAAATCTTCAACCGCGACTTCCGGCTCATTCATCAAATCGATCCGGTCAATATTCCTCCCGCGATTGAAGATGAACTGCGCATTGAAGACATCCATGACCGCGATCTGCCCGCCGAAGACCTCGCCAATGCCTGTTGTCTTGAAGATGCCGCGCACGATGAACTCTTTTTTGCCCTGCGAAGTGAAGAGCGGGAGCTTGTCGCCATCTTTCAAATTGTGTTTATCGGCAAATGTACGAGAGATGAGGATAGAGTCAGGCTGCGCAAGCGAAACCAGGGGGTCCGCGACTTCGCTGTCCCCTTCATCAAATTGATACTCCCTCAGCTCGCGGTCGCCAAGCATATCTACTCCGACTATCATGAGATTGCCTTCGTCTTCGAATGCAGTATTGGCAATCACCTCGATAATCGGTTGTGCGACTTTGACGCCCGGAGTGTCCTTCAGCGTCTCCCAGACCGCTTCGGGGAGACCACCTTCACCGCCGATGACCTGCAAGGTCGCCTTGCCGGCCAGCTTTTCAACCGTCATCGTGAGCGAGCTGAGCAAGGTCAGATTGGCTGTGCGAACGGCGAAGAAGACAGCAACACCGAGGGCGATTCCAAGCAGAGTGAGGGCGGTGCGAAGCTTGTGCAATCGCCATTGCAACCAGGTGATATGCGCAAGTATTGGAAACAAGGTCCTCAACCCATGACTTGAGCGAGATTTAACCGCTCTTCCTGGACCACCATGCCGTCACGGAATCGCAGGATGCGATCACAATGCCTGGCAGCTTCTACATTGTGAGTGACAAGCAAAATAGTCGTGTCGAATTCAAAATGAAGGTCATCGAGCAAAATCAAGATATCCTCGCCGGTGGCCGAATCGAGGTTTCCCGTCGGCTCATCCGCGAGCAGCACTGGAGGTACGAAGATCAATGCGCGCGCGATGGCGGTTCGCTGTCGTTCCCCGCCCGACAATTGATCGGGACGATGCGTGGCGCGCCCTTCGAGACCGACTTTTTCGAGCATCGCATTTGCTCGAATCTCTGATTCTTTACGCGAAATGCCCTGCAAGCGCAGCGGCAATGAAACATTCTCAACTGTCGTCAGCGTCGGCAGCAGGTTGAATGTCTGAAATACCATCCCAATCTTTTCGCGCCGCAATCTCGTGCGCGTGTCATCGTCAAGCAAGGCGATATTCACGCCATCGATCTTGATCACGCCCGCTGTCGGCTCATCCAGACCGCAAATGAGATTGAGCAATGTGGATTTGCCTGAACCCGATGGCCCCATCACAGCCAGGCGCTCTCCTCGAGCTACTCTCAAACTCACATTGTTGAGCGCGTGAACGACCTTTCCATCACCGTAATCACGCGAGACATTTTCTAGCTCGATCATCTCCCCTCACAGTCAGAAGAGAAAACGGAACAAACGGAAACATCGGCAAGTTTCATCTTCCGGAAAATAGTTTCAACACAAAGGGTCAAAGGGGGATAATTGTTTGATTTTTTCTTCTTTGACCCCTTGACCCCTTGACCTTTTGACCCTTTGTGTTGAAACTATTTTCCGGAAGATGAAACTTGCCGATGTTCTGTCATCTCTTACAGGTTTTTCAGGATGAAGTTCAGCATCAATTCGCGCATCTGTCTGACTAATTGCGGGTTGCTCACACCGTGCCGCGACTTCGGATAGATCATCATTTCAAATTGCTTCCCCGCCCTTTGCAATTCATAGATGAACTGGATGGAGTTCTGTATATGAACGTTGTCATCGATGGTGCCGTGAATGAGCAGCAGCCTCCCGTTCAAATTCTTGGCCGCTTTGACGACCGAGCTCTTTTCATAACCTTCAGGATTATTCTGTGGCGTTCCCATATAGCGCTCAGTGTAGATGGTGTCGTAAAGATGCCAATCCGTCACGGGCGCGCCTGAGATGCCAATCTTGAAACTGGTCGAGTGCGTCAGCGCATAGGCGGTCATATAGCCGCCGAAGCTCCAGCCGTTTATCCCAATCCGCGAGCTATCAACATAGGGCAATGATTTCAAATAAGTGATGCCGTCTTCGATATCGCGCAGCTCGAGTTCTCCGAAGTTTTTATAGATTGTCCAGGTCGACTCCAATCCTTTGCCGCTCGCTGAACGGTTATCGCAGATCCAGACGATGTAGCCTTTTTGGGTGAGCAGCTGATGCCACATATTGCCTGCTCCGCCATTCCAGGAATTACGCACCGACGGCGCATGAGGGCCGGCATAGGTCTGTTGGAAGACCGGATACTTCTTCTGTGGATCGAAACCGGGTGGTTTAATCATCAACGCTTCCATGACGAACCCGTCACGCGTCTTGACCTGTAGAAATTCAGGCTTACTTAGTTTGTACTGCTTCAATGCTTCGACTTTGTTTTCATAGATCACACGAATGAGCTTGCCGTCAGCAGCGTTCAGACGAACCTGTGGCGGCGTCATCGCGTCGCTCCAGGTATCGATGAATCGCGTAAACGTCGGATCGAAGTTAACGGAATGGCTACCTGGCACATCGGTCAATCGCTGCAGGCCTGTGCCGTCGAGTTTGATGCGGTAAGCATCGTTGCCGAGTGAGCTGCGCTCTGTGCCGGAGAAATAGACCCATCCGCTGGTCTCATCCAAACCATGGAGCGTACTGACTTCCCATTTACCCGAGGTTATCGGACGAATCAGCTTGCAATCCGGCGAATAGTGATAGATGTGCTTCCACCCGTCACGCTCGCTCAGCCATAGAAAAGATCCATCTCTCAGCCATTTTGGCAGGCTTGCGCCATCGGTTTCGATCCAGGCTTTCGATGTCTCGCGGAAAGCAGTCTCGACCCTGCCGGTTTTCGCATCAGCCATATTCAGGTCGAGCCAGTTCTGCTCGCGGTTTGTAATCTCGAAAACAACCTTTGAGCCATCGGGCTTCCATCCAACGCGGTTAATCAGAGGCTCTACCCCTTGATAACGAAAAAGGTCGACCCAGGTTGTTTCACCACCAACCGCATTGACGACGCCAAGCCGCACCGACGGATTCGGCATTCCCGCTTTTGGATAGGCGTAAACTTCGAGCGCTTGCTGATTCGGAATTTGATCGACGATCGTAAAATCCTTGACTTGAGATTCATCGAGCTGAAGATAAACGATCTTTGTGGAATCAGGACTCCACCAATAACCCTGAAAATTTCCGCGCCCATAGAGTTCCTCTTGATAGACCCAATCCAGGCGGCCGTTAAAGAGTTTTGAATTACCGTCTCTGGTCAACGATCGTTCGCGCTGCGTGGCGATGTCGACGATATAGATGTTGTAATTGCGAATGAAGCTTACCATCCGCCCATCGGGGCTGAACTCCTCACCCACCTCCTCATCGGCTGTGTTGGTCAGGCGAATCGCAGTGTCGCTGCCGAACTGGTAATAGAAGAGATCCTTGGCATAGTTGATCAGCGCGCCAGTGCGGTTTGCATTCATCTCTAACCGCCCCTCAGACAGACGCCTCGCTTCCTCGGCGCTCATCGCCGACAATTTTGCCAGCGCGGCTTGCATTTTCGCCTTATCGTAGAAAGGCTCGGATTGGCCGGTCAGCGCGTTCACTTTATTACCGCGCAACAAATAGTGCTTGTCATCAAGCCACGTCATCCCGGTTGGCGGATTGCCGCTGAAATTGACGCGTTTGGATGGGTCATATAGATCATCTAAAGTAAGCAGTTTGTCTTGAGCATGCACCGACGGGATGAAAAGCAGAGCAATCAGAAGCAGGGAGAAGCGAGAGCCATAGGTTCGCATGGTGAATTCCTCCTTTTTTCGTTTGTTTCGTGACCTTCGTTTGTTTCGTATTCCCCTCTTCATCGCATTCGCGGCACAGCTACTGTATATGACACGGTAATGATCTTGCCCTGGCGTTGAAACTGCGACCAGATTCTGTAATTTCCCGGATGCGGGAAGAACGTGTCAAACACTACTTGCGGCCCACCCTTCAGACCACTGCGATCGACATCTTCAGGAATCATCTCGATGGGATGTGAATGCAGGTAGTCAGACGCGTCTTCACTTAAAATCAACGTGTGCCCCCACGCACCCAGATAAGGCTGTAAATCATTCACCGGCTCACCACTCTTTTCGTCGGCCAGGTGATAATGCAATTCAGCAGGCTTGCCAGAGAATGGCTGAGCGGGCTCGAATTTCAATTCGAAGCGTGTGCCTGCGATTGTTTTGACCAGCGTTTTGTCAGGCACGAGTTTGGCTTGCGATGAGATTAAATCACCGTTGAATCCTGATGTCACCAGATTGTGCTGAGTCACCTGTGGCATGCCACCTGCGGGGAAGAAATCGCAGAAGATCTTGTAGTAGCCCCCTTTGGGCAACACAGTCTCAATTGTGAAGCTCCCATCTATCTGTTTGTCGGGATGTATATGATCGAAGTGCTCGAGGTCCTGGCTCACGACAAACAAGTGAAATGGCATGTCGTGAAGGATGTTGAACTCTTTAACCTGCTTATCAGTCGTCGGATGGAAGATAGTGAAACGTAGTTTCACTTTCTCACCGGCCTTGGGTGATTTCGGTACCGTTTCTATCTTGACGTTGTAATCATTTGTCTCCGGCGGAGCCGCCTTCACCAGCTTCATATTGCACTTCGGGCAATTGCCGGCCGCATTCGACATCACATCCGGGTGCATTGGGCAAACATAGAAATCTTCAGTACCAGCACTCGCGGCCTTCGATGCCACAAGCTTCATATTACATTTTGGACATTTGCCTGCGACTTTCGCTTGCACGTCGGGATGCATAGGGCAGAGGTAGACGATCGGCTCCTGCTGTGTCGGATCTTGTGCAAATGCTACGACGGGCAGGCTCGCCGCTGCTAGAGCAAGGCTACCTTTCAGAAAATCTCTTCGATTACTTCTCATCTTTATTGCATCAACTTGCGCACAGGTTAATCCGCGGTTATCTCGGTTGCCGCTATCTCATCGCTCTTCGAATCAGGCACAGCTTCTCGCACCCCTTTTTGCAGTTTCTCCATATCTTTGGCAATCGTCAGCGAGCCGGCGAACAGGACCAAAGTCAAGAGCAATGATACAATCGGCACGACATAGAAAGCCTTCTGTAAACCAATAGCCCTGAAAGGCGCCAGAGTCGTCGCGCCCGCAGCGACCATCGCCTGGTTGGCAAAAGTGTCGCTTAAATATCCGGTAATCCAGGTCCCATAAGCGCCAAGAATAAGGTACATGCCGAAGAAATAGAGCGCCATCGCTGAACCTCGCAGGCTCGGCTCAACGACATCCTGAATTGCCGGATAGACCGCCACGTAGTAGAAATAAATCAACATCCAGCCAAATCCCATGAGTACCATAAATGGGACAAGAGCGCCACTGGGCTGTCCGATCGCAAAATAGACACATGGTGTCGAAATCAACAAGGCTAAAGCTGCTACTATCATTCGGCCTCGAGGGCTCTTTTTCCGCGCCCAGTCGGCTGCCCATCCACCGGCAATTAGCCCAATCACACCGACTGCGCCGAGCACAATAGCAGCGATTAAATTTGCCTGCTGGATATCCAGCCCGTGATGGAGGCCGAGATAAAGTGGGATGAATGAGTTTACCGCATAGGCATTGAAGTTATGCAGCGCGCCTGAAAGTATGATCCACCACATCGTCGGGATTGCAAGCACTCGAAAATACGACAACAATCCGCGAGGCCGATCGTCAGCTTGAAAAGTCTCGCTCGCTCCGCGCGGCGGCTCTTTTATCCTGAGAGCTAATAGAGCAAGGATCAGTCCCGGAATTGTCGCAACCAGGAAGGTCATCCGCCACCCAAAGGCTTTGGCGATGATCCCGCTCAGTATGTTGCTGAGAAAAATTCCGACCGGCAGGCCGAGCATAAAGAGACCTATTGCTCGCCCGCGTTTGTTCGCCGGATACAGATCGCCGATCAGTGAATTGCCAGCTGGGGCACAACCAGCTTCTCCGAAGCCCACTCCCAAACGCGCAACGAACATCGACGAATAACCCCAGGCTACTCCGGAAGCCGCAGTAAAGATGCTCCAGATTGCCACCGCAAAGGCTAGAAGCTTCGTCCTCGAACCCCGATCAGCCCAGATGCCGAATGGCACACCTACTGTCATGTAAACCAAGATGAAGGCTGTTCCGATGAAGCCCAATGCCGTATGACTCAGATTCCATTCTTCAATGATCGGCTTACTGACCGAGGCGAAAATCTGGCGATCGAAGAAATTCATCATATTGATTGCGAACAGTACCCACAGTGCGTACGTCGCGTGTTTCTTTTGTTCATTGTTCATCGTCACCTCGTTAATAGTTCGCAGTTCGCAGGTGGTGCGCCCGCGTCCTCGCGGGCAGGCGTGTGGTCATGAGCCTGCCCGCGAGGACGCGGGCGCACCAC
>JAKEHZ010000230.1 GCA_022614735.1 Acidobacteriota bacterium
CAGTGCCAGATTCAGTGCCAGATTCAGTGCCAGATTCAGTGCCAGATTCAGTGCCAGATTCAGTGCCAGATTCAGTGCCAGATTCAGTGCCAGATTCAGTGGATGATGCTACTCGAACAGATGTTACGCATCAAGACATTTCTTGGTTCCGGTTAAAATCCAATTGATACCCCCTGAAAGGATTCAGGATTAATACCCATCTCCTTGCAGAGTGGACGAGAGGCGCATAGAATGCGCTCGCATCTTCACTGAAATCTAAGAACAAGGGCAAATTTCAATAAGGGGTCGGTCGAATGCTCAGATTGCAGCACCTCGCATTGGCGTGGTTTACTCTATTTCTCTTCACTCTTACCGTCAACTCAGGCGCTGATGAAACAGGTTTTCTCAATCGCGCAGTCAAAATCGGCAGCGAGACATATCGCTACCAGGTCTTCGTTCCAAGCGATTGGAATAAAAAACAAAAATTGCCGGTAATCCTCTTTCTACACGGCGCCGGTGAACGAGGTGATGATGGTTTGATCCAGACCGAGGTAGGTATCGGCACGGCAATTCGACGGCATGTCGATCGTTTTCCCGCCATCGTCGTTTTACCGCAATGTCGCAAGAATGTCTGGTGGCAGCACCAGGCGATGGAGGAACAAGCCTTAAAAGCCCTGGAACAATCGATCAAAGAGTTTAATGGCGACACCGAGCGGTTGTATTTGACAGGGATCTCGATGGGTGGCTATGGCACCTGGAGCCTCGCTTCAAAGAACCCCGGCAAGTTTGCTGCGCTCGCGCCCGTCTGCGGCGGGATTCGACCGCCTGCCCGCGCCACTGTACCTGAGGAGTTGAAGGCGCAAGACCCGAATATCGATCCCTACGCTGAAACCGCAAAGAAGATCGGGCAGACGCCGGTTTGGATCTTCCACGGCGGCGATGACAAAGTTGTGCCTCCTGAAGAATCTCGCAAAATGAACGATGCTCTGAAAGCTGCTGCCGGCAACGTTAAATACACTGAATATGAGAAGGTCGGGCACAACTCATGGGACAAAGCTTATGCCGAGCCGGAGTTGATGAAGTGGATGCTGGAACAACGGCTGAAAAAATGAGAGCGGTTGGGATTGGGGATTGCGGATTGCGGATTTAAGAGGAACTTTCAATATCAAATCCGCAATCCGCAATCCGCAATCCGCAATCCGCAATCCCAACCGCTCCCGAGTTGAGCGAGCCATGCAGAAATACGACCTCATCGTCATCGGTTCCGGTCCTGCCGGTCAGCGCGCAGCGATTCAGGGCGCGAAGCTCGGCAAGCGCGTCGCTGTGGTCGAAAAGCGAGAGGTCGTCGGCGGCGCCTGTGTCAACACCGGCACGATTCCGAGCAAGACGATGCGTGAAGCGGTAATGCATTTGTCGGGCTATCAGTATCACAACATTTATGGGATGAACTACCGCGTGAAAGAGAAGATCTCAATGGCCGATCTCTGCTTTCGCGTTCAGCACGTCATCAAGACCGAGATCGATGTCATGCAGGCGCAACTTTCGCGCAATAACGTAGACCTGTTGATCGGCACGGCCAGCTTCACAGACCCGCACCATATCCATCTCGAAAACTCACGCGGACAAGCCGTGTACGAAGCTGATTTCGTCATCGTCGGAACAGGAACTCGTCCGGCCGTTTCGCCACTCGTTCCGCTCAACGATCGCACGATTATCAGCAGTGATCACGTGCTTGATCTTCCTGAAGTCCCGAAAACGCTGATCGTCGTCGGCGGAGGAGTGATCGGTGTGGAATATGCCTCGATGTTCGCGGCGCTTGGTGTGCGCGTGATCCTTATCGAAAAACGCCCTCGCTTACTCGAATTCGCCGACTCGGAAATGATCGAGGCGTTGTGCTATCACCTCCGCGATAGCCGTGTCACGTTGCGACTTGGTGAAGAGGTGGCAAGCGTCGAGGAGATGCCCGATGGAACCGTTGTTGCAAACCTGCTGAGCAAGAAGAAGGTCTCCGGCGAGGCATTACTATATTCGATCGGGCGCCAGGGCAACGTCGATGAGATCAATCTCGCTGCCGCAGAGCTCGAAGCTGATGAGCGCGGTCGCATCAAAGTTAATGAAGAGTATCGAACGACCCAGCCACATATCTTCGCCGTTGGAGACGTTATCGGCTTCCCCGCCCTTGCATCGGTCTCAATGGAGCAGGGGCGGATTGCTGCAGGCCACGCATTCGGAGTTGAGATTCAATCCGATTCAGCGAATTACCCCTACGGTATTTACACAATTCCCGAAATCTCCTTCGTCGGCAAAACCGAAGAGCAATTAACTGATGAAGACGTGCCATATGAAGTCGGCGTCGCTTACTATCGTGAGATTGCGCGCGGCCAGATTCGTGGCGACACAACCGGTCGATTGAAATTGATCTTTCACCGCGAAACGAAAGAGATTCTCGGTGTGCATATCATCGGCGAAGGAGCTTCCGAAATTTTGCATATCGGTCAGGCCGTGCTGAGTTTGAAAGGCACCATCGAATACTTCATCAACACGGTCTTCAACTATCCGACGCTGGCTGAATGTTACAAAGCCGCAGCCTTCAACGGGCTCAATAAGCTGTCACGGCTTTGACCGCCAAGACGCCAAGGTCGCCAAGTTTTTTGCCTTTCTTGGCGACCTTGGCGTCTTGGCGGTAAACTTTTTGGCCGATTCTATTTTATCTATGTCACCAGCTATCGGCGTACTTGCAGCGGAACACATAGCAGCGGGTCTGGTTGAAAACAATCGGCTCGTCAATGCGATACGTGTCTTCCCAAATAGCGACACACACGATAATCCGCTCATCGAAATGCCGGTCGACGATATTGTCCAGCGCATCGCGGAACAGATAATCTCTGCGCGGCAGGAAAGAGAAATCTCAGCTGTCGGCCTGGGCTTCCCGGGGATTATTCGTGATGGCGTGATTGAAGACTCACCAAATCTTCAACAGATGAAGGGGAATAATCTCGCCGATTCGATTTCATCTGCGCTCAAAGAGATAAATCTCAACGTTACAGTGCAGATTCTCAACGACGCGGATGCGATGGCGGCTGGTATCGCTGCAATGCGAGGTCAGCTCGATCGACTGATCCGCGTCTGGTTCCTGGGAAGTGGCGTCGGTTATGGACGTTACCCGCAGGCGCCAGGGGTGTGGGAAGGCGGGCATATGGTGGTTTCATTGGAGCCGAAGGAGCAGTTTTGCCGCTGCGGTGGTCAGGGACACCTGGAAGGCATCATGGGTGACCGGGCGATGCGGCTTCGTTTCCTCGATCTGGAGCCGGAAGAGGTTTTCGCGGAGGCGAAAGAGGGAGACAAACGCTGCCGTGAGTTCGTCAAGATGTGGCATCGCGCGCTGGCAGCTGCTACCGCCACCAGCATTCACCTGGATGGGCCGGGAAAGTTTTTTATCTCGGGGCCTCATGCACAATTCGTTCAGGTCAACTTGCTGGATTTGTATGTCCACGATATGGTTAAGATGAGCCCACTGCAAGGGAGCACATTCGAGATCGTTCCAACGACCGATGAACTGGCGATCATTGGCGCAGCCGTCAGTGCACAACAATTAACCGGTTCCAACAGTTAGATTTAATATTATTTCGCATGGCTCATCGAACCGAGTTGTGACATGCTGTTACGGTTATTGTCCCAAATAGTGGCAATCATTCCACTGTATCGATCCTCATAATCCAGTAATGCTTTGCTGTCAATGAAGTTAGCTTCTGGCTTAGTGGAATGATGATTGCACAAAAAGCCAGACCGAGGGGTAGTCTCTCTCTTCTTATCCCTCATTTTGCGGGATGAAAATCAAAATAAATTCAGGTCAGGTAAGGAGAGCTTTGTCCGTTTTGAGGGAAAGCTCCGGCCTAGATTCTTAATTGCACGAACCCGAGCAACAACTCAACAGAGATCAAACCGATCTCTTAAACATTTCAAAACGAAGGAAGAATCAGATGTCTATTCGAAGTAAATTGCTAAAACTTTCAATCATCAGCTTCTTTTGTGCCTCGTTCGTTATTTACTTATTTATTGGCTCACAGGTAAGTGCCAATAGTTTCCCGGGTCCCATTGCCTCCGTAACAGGCGCGCCGGGAGAAGGGACTTGCGCCGCTTGCCACGGCGGTGGTCCTGGTGGTGGCAACCTAACGATAGGCGGGCTGCCGGCAAATTACACTCCGAATCAAGAGATAATCATCACCGTCACGCTGATGCAAGCCGGTGGCCAACGGTATGGTTTCGAGCTAACCGCAATAGATGATAGCGGAGCGAGGGCCGGAGATCTGACTCCCAATGATAATCGCAGCCAATTACAACTCAATTCGGTTGGCGGCAATGTACGCCAGTATATCAATCACACTTTTGGCGGCACCAGTCCTTCAGGCTCCGGAGTTGGAAGCTGGAGTTTCAGATGGAAGGCTCCGGCGCAGAGCGTCGGTAGGATAACGTTTTATGCTGCCGGTAACGCTGCCAATGGCAGCGGTGATCCGACTGGTGATTCGATCTACACAAAAAGCGAGAGTATCCAATCACTTACGGTATTTGCAAGTGTCTCGGCCGCGAGCTTTGCCCAGACACTTGCAAGCGAATCTATTGCCGCAGGTTTCGGCGCGAATCTGGCGGATGGCATAGTACATGCCTCCACAGTTCCTTTACCAACAGAGCTTGGCGGGGCACAGGTTAGAGTTAAAGACGCAGCAGGCACCGAGATCAATGCCGGCCTGTTCTTCGCAGCTCCGGGTCAGATAAACTATTTGCTCCCGCCCAACCTTGCTCTCGGCCCGGCGACCATCACAGTACGGCGCGGCGGCGTCGATGTCGCGCAGGGCATTGTGCAGATCGTGCAGGTCAATCCCGCACTTTTCTCGGCGAATGCGAATGGAAGGGGCGTTGCCGCGGCAAACGTGTTCAGGATCAAAGCCAGTGGCGAGCAGACAACTGAACTGCTCGCACAGTTCAATCCCGCCTTACCTGGCTTCGAGCCTCTACCGATCGATCTGGGGCCGGATACCGATCAAGTATTTTTTATAGGATACGGCACCGGGCTCCGTAATAATCCTACAGGAGCGACCTGTACTATCGGTGGAGTAAATGCAGAGGTGCTCTTCGTGGGGAAGAACAATTTCTTTGAAGGCCTCGATCAAATGAATGTTCGCATCCCGCGATCACTTGCCGGACGCGGAAATGTTGATGTAGTTTGCACATTGGCCGGTAAAACATTCAATACGGTCAATATTGCTGTCAGATAGCTTATTCGGAGTAACGGTTTCAGTCAGGCGGCTGTTATAGTTTTCAAGAAAAAGCATTGCGGAGACGGTGCGCCCGCATCCTCGCGGACAGGGTTGGCAAGTAGCCCATTCCTTGGAAATGCACCTTTCCGCAACCTGGCGGCGAGGACGCGGCGCACCAACTGGCGCAAACATTTTCTTGAATGCTATAATTTATAAAGAGCCCCCAGGCTGAAAGCGATATCCCGAATTTCAATCCATCGCTGCAATCCAAACAGAATTAGTAGTTCGTAAGTTTTAGCGGAAGGCAATAATAAGCAGAAAACTGAGAGTGGTTGGTGCCAAAAAGAGAAGGCAATCAGTCTCCGTTTTCTGCCTTCTGCCTTCAATCTATCAACGGAAAGCCGTATTAACCCTGACCCCGAGCGATACTCGCTCGAATACGAAAGGAAACTCAAGATGAAAAGAACAGCAGGATTTGTAGCTACGCTATGCGCTCTGCTCTTGCTGGCGCTAACTTCTACTACACATGCAGAAACGGTCTCGGCGAGTGTGTTGTTGACTCCAGGAGCTGAAATAACCCCGCCAGTACCCCCACCGGCTGGTGCTAGCGGAATGGTAGTTGTTACCATTAACATCACCCGCGATGCCGCCGGTGCCATTACTGCAGCAACGATGAATTTCCGTGGAACCTTCTCTTTTCCAAGCAGCGTGTCGGTCGTTGGATTTCACATCCACGAGGGAGCGGTCACCGTCAACGGAGGGATCATTTGGGACTCAGGCATCAACACCGGCAGCGCTATCTTCTTTTCAGGTGGCTCGGGTTTTATCGATCTGAATGTAGGTAATGTAAATCTCGCCAGGCTGCCCGACCTTCTCGCAAATCCGAGCCGCTTTTACGTCAACCTGCATACGACGGTAAATCCGGCCGGAGCAATACGCGGGCAGATCCATAAATGGATAGAGACATTGGGAGCCACAGTAAATCTGAACACTACCGAGGAGATAACCACAGTCCCGCTGCCACCCGGCGCCAATGGGGTAGGAACATTCACCATGAATCCGATTCGGCGGCCCACTACCGGTGAAATTATCGGTGGTACATTCAGGTTCACTGTCACTGCCGATTTGCCGCCAAACTCAACTCTCAGCGGTCTACATATCCACCTTGGCAATGCCGGAGTCAATGGGGGTGTCGTGCTTGACAGCAGGGTCAGTCCTGCGAGTGGGTTTGTCCTTACAACGGGCAGATTAACAATAACAGCGTTCAATCAGGTCATCACACCCGCTCAGCTCACAGCGTTTAGGGGTGCGATAGACAACCCTCCTGCCTATTATATGAACCTGCACACGACCGCCAATCCCGCAGGTGTTATTCGCAGCCAGCTTAGGACAATCGGTTCACAGCCTGTCATTCATGCGACAAACGCAACATTTCTGGCCACCGGCAACACTGATGCCCCTATCACGATATGGACCTCCGGGACTAACTACGCCGGCTCAGTTTACGTCAACGGGCAACTGGTTCCATCACTGATTAGTGGTGTCACTTCGTTATTTGAAGCTATGATCCCGGCTGCGCTTCGTTCCAGTGCCGGCGTACTCCACGTGCAAGTGGCGGATAGCGCAGGAGTGAGGTCAGCGCCATGGACTATCGTTGTAGGCGCCCAGGCCAGTGTTAATACAGTCGCCGCGACAACGGTTGACGGGGCGAGGTTCGGAAATCTCCTCGCGCCTGAAGCGATCGCCGCTGCGTTCGGCACAAAGCTCGCGACGCAAACCGCATCGGCACCGACTACTAGTACTGTTTTGCCTAACGCGCTCGGCGGATCGACCCTTTATGTTAATGGCGTTGCGGCAGGGGTATTATACGTTTCTGACCAGCAGGCCAATTATCAAATTCCTGCCGAAACAATGGTCGGCCCCGCACAATTGGTGGTGGTGGCGAGTGACGGGACTGTGTCTCGCGGAACTGTCAACCTTGCGACGAGCATTCCCGCGATCTTCACACGCAGGGGAGACGGCACGGGGGCTCCATCAGGCAACGCTTCCACCGATGGGCAGAACTTCACCATCCCCATAAGCAATCCGGATGGCACTCCTGTGCCGATCGATGCGGGCAATTTCGTCTCGCTCTTCGGCACAGGCTTTCGCTTCGGTGGGACAATGTCGATCAGCATTGGCGGCACGAATGTCACCCCTTCCTTCTTCGGACCACAGGGCACATTTGTGGGCCTCGATCAAGCCAACCTGCAAATCCCAGCGTCACTGGCCGGCAGAGGCGCAGTTAATTTGATCATAACGGTCGACAACAAGGCGAGTAATATGGGTTCGCTCAATATCAAGTAAGCCCAGATTTTGGCGTAAAGAGAGTACGAAACAAATGAAACTGACCAACTAAGGTTTAATGCGTTTGTTTCGTATTCTCTCTTCATCCTTCCAATTACCCATCTGCGATCACTCACGGGCGTAACAAATGTCCGTTATTCCTAATAGAAGGGTGGTGATCGTTAAGATGCTCCTCTACAACGATACAGAATATGATCAGACCGATCTGCGTGACAGCGGTAGGCGACGGATACATTCAAAGGTTTCGCTCTACCGAATTGATACGCTGCCGGCAATCTCCAGTCGCATAACAGCTGAAATTATTGACAGAGTAATAGCAAGCATTGTCTTCCCTCTCGTCATTGCTTTGCCGATGGTCGTGATCGGCAGGGAGTTCTTCGTCCCAATCTGGCTCTTCGTCACGTGCGCCTGGCACTTATTGCGCGATTGTTCTCCGAATCAGCGGAGCACGGGCAAACGGTTATGCCGTCTCCGCGTTGTGATGTCTAACGGACGTGGGCCTTGCCCGCTCTCGCGGAGGATATTCAGGAGAATCGGATCGATGCTGTCCCAGATGTTCTACTTGCTTGCGGTTGCGATCTATATTCCTTTCTTTGGAATTTCGGACTCAGCAAAACACGTGGCAGTGCTACTCTTCTCGTTGGTCGGATTGCCACGGCCTGGCGCATCGATCCTCATGCTCTCGGCGCTCCTCTACGACATCATCTCACTGATTGTGATTTCAATCAGTACTAAAGGTCGAAGGCTTGAAGACCTTTTGACACGGACGAGAGTCATATCCGAATCGGATTACCACAGGAGGTAGACTTGGGTTATTGCAACTTCCCCTACAATCAGCTACGCACTCCGGTAAATCTCATGATTGCCTGGAGACAGGCTCGTCAAGAGATAGATGTGGACGACGAGACGCTCTTCTCCTTCGAATACAACCTGCACCCTAAATTATTCGATCTGGCCGTGAGGTTGAATAATGGCAGTTACTATTCGATGACGAAGCAGTCTCATCATAACGGGACGGCTACAAGGGATGCACAGGATATCGATATCCAAAAGATCGAAGATGCTATCGTGCAACAAGCCGTTTTCAATGCACTTGAGCCGATCTTCATGCAGCAGTTTCTCGATTGCAGCGTATTTAATTGCGAGATGGCTGACGGACGCCTGCGTGATTATCGCAATTGCGGCGATGAGTACGTGGTCGAGGCCGAGATTGCCGATTGTATTAGATCGCTCGATCATGACCTTCTGATGCTCCTTATCGGAGAGCGAATTGAAGACGAGCGTTTACTGCCTCTGATCTGGTTCTGGCTTAAAACAGATCGAATTTTGGCTAATGACAACCCGTACCAAGTGCCGTCTGGTTACATTGAGATGACCAGGAATCTCCTCGGACGCAATGTTGGATTATTCGCACTTGCCTCAATGGCAATCTGGGTTATCTCAAAGTGGATGCGCCGTCCGATAAATCTTAAAACCATCCTGCTCGCAGCCGCAGCGATGTTCACTGCCCTCAACTACAAGAAGGTAGCGCGTCTGCTGCCGAGAAGTCTCATTGAGAGATTTAACCACAACAATTACCAACCCGGCGCGGTCAACTGTTATCCGCTTCCCACGCTGCTGGTCAATATAGTGCTGCATGAATTCGATCTGGCGATGACGGAAGCAGGCTTGCATTTCGTTCGAATGGTCGACCGTTTCGCCATAACAGTGCGCGATGAGGAGAGCTCTGACGAGGTATTGGGCCTGGCCGAGCGTGAGCTCGCCCGATTGGGGCTTCGGCTAAACCTGAGTAAGACCTACATTACGCGATTTGATGGGTAGGGGGCTAAAAGTGTAACGCGAGCACGTTACTCTAGAGGGGAGGAGGTGATATATTCATTGCCGAACGCCGGGTGCGGTTTTAGGTGTTTTGTTTGGGAGACCGGCCTGGGCTGTAGCAATTCTGAAATACATCACAAAAACTGAGATACGTCACAATCGGGAGAGGAGGTGTCCGGTGAGCGATCCTAGTCCCCAAGTCCTACTCGATGAGCTGGCGCAGGGTCTGAAAGAGCTGGATGAGGAGGCATACTACCTATTCAGCAATAAGTATTACCCACGACTCAGAGCTTATTTTCTCAAAAACAGAATTCCCGAGTGGGTTGCCGATGATCTGGCAAATAACTGTATTCAGGATGTGGCTCTGAAGATCCAGCAGTACGAACCCAGGAAGGACGCCAGCTTCGGCGCCTGGATTTACAGGATCGCATACAATGTAATGGTTGATTATTTTCGACGGAATCAACCAACTATATCAATAGAAGTATTGTTCGATAACCCTGAATCGAGACCGGGAGAATATGAAACCTCGGCCCATAGCTCTAGCCCCAAAGAAGAGTCATCTCCTGATCTCGAATCCAATCCCGAGCCATTGTGGGATCAGTTTGACGAGACGACGATGCCCGAGATAGGTCGCGAAGTACAGAAAGCTATTGCGCGGCTCGATAACATTGACCGAAGAATCATTCGACTACGTTACTTTGATGGACAATACTCGTTCTCGGAGATCGGCGAATTATTTGAGATGAAGGAAGGAACTGTCCGTCAGCGTCACAGTCGTGCGCTTAAAAAGTTGGAAATAATATTGAGAGAAGATCCGCATAATGCTCGGTGGATTTTTCGCAGATAAACATCAGGAAAGCAGGCATATCATGAATGAAAAAGAACCCTCACAGCTTGATATAGAGCCGGATTACGATCCTCCTGCATGGCTTCTTCACGGTTTTGAAGCAGCACGGGACTTGGAGTTATTCGAGAGTGAGGAGATGGAGCCGCTCAGCGAAGAGATGCTGATGCGTTGTCGAGAGGCTGCCGAGGTAGCTCTGACGCTGGCAAAATTGAGAGCAGCAAAAAAACGTATCGGTTTCCTACCGCTCGCCTTCACCGAATATATATATGGCCTCGCTAATTACGATCGCAAATCAATTAAGGCTGTACTCGACTTTTTTGGTATTACTGATCTCTCATCTCTGAATCATGCCACTGCCAAAAATCTGGCGCGTCTTTCATTGCAACTCGGTTTTACTCTGCAGGAAACGCTGGTTCATCTGGGCATCACATTCACAAATCATTTTAGTCATATTTCAATACCGGGGAGGATAGCTCACCGCAGCTCCGTCGGCGGCGAGCATGATGCGATGGGAAATTGTCAGGCCGTATTACGTGAAATCGAGACCGAATACGATCAAGAGACACTACGCCAATTGCGGCAGCTCGAATCTATAATCAGGGCAGAATACACTTATCACGATCAAACTAATCGGACTGGCTAATCGGACCGGTTCACCAGGTTGAGCAGTTACAAAACCGAAGAAATAAATGCGCAGCAGCACCGTATCTACGATCGAAGCATTACTCAATCGCCTTTCCGATGGCTGGGAACCCGACCACTATGGATTGGCCAAGGAGTTCATCCAACGTCTGAAAGAACATCTGCGCGCGGAAGGTGAGATAAAAGAGATCAATCGTGACGCCATTCGATTCAATCTTGATCTGAGTGGCATTCACCTGCGCGGGATGGAGGATGTAGTGTGTCTCCTACTCGGTGGTGATGGGTCGAGCACTTACGGAGCGGCGCGACAATTTCTAACCGAGGTGAATACGGTAGGCCGCCTTGTCTGCCTTCTTCCCCTTACATTCCCCGCATATGAAGCAGCAAAAAGCGCACTTGGGCAGTCGCGCTGTCTATTGCTTAATCCTGATCGGATTCGCGAATGGATGGATTCAAACCTCGCGCGCGATTATTTTAAACATCTCCTCTGGAGACAAGTTTCGCGTCGACAGCTTGTGCCCTACTCGATCCTGCTCCCGGTTCAGGGCAATATGTTTTTCGGCCGGCGAGGAGAGATCGAGCGATTACGCGATGAACCCGATGTCAGCTTTGCCATCGCAGGTCCGGGCCGATTGGGCAAAACCTCGCTGGTTCTCGAATACCAGCGACAATTGGTCCACGAACGCGATCCCCGCGCGACACGCAAGTTTTACATCAATTTCTTCGATTGCAACGACTCATCTGACGATGGCATAGCGCGTTTCATTGCGATGCACATCGCACCCTCTTCACGCAGTGACAGAGTGACCAACGACGATCTAGTTCAATTTCTGCGACGTCAATATTCTTTGCATCACGGGTCGCTCGAACTGTTGCTTGACGAAGTAGACCTGGTGTGTGCGAGCAGGGCATTCAAATCTCTGGCGAAGGCGGCTCGTCAGAATATCTGCCGTCTGGTGTTATGTGGGCGGAGTAATCTGCTCAAAATTGCATTGAGCCCTGACTCACTGCTTGAATGTCGAGTTGAACTGCTTCGTCTGCAATCGCTCGATCACGACTCAGCACGCGAGTTGCTCATTTGTCCGCTCTCTGATCTCGGCTTCAGCCTCGATCAGCCGGACCGAATCATTGAGAGGCTTTTTCGACTGACTGGTCGGATGCCGCACCTACTGCAGTTCTATGGTAAAAAGCTCGCGAATCTGGCTATCGAAGAAGGTACTGACATTATTACACAAGAACATCTGGATACGCTTCGCTGGGATTTTGAGACTGCGCAGTATTTCATCAGTCCGTTAGGCGATCTTACGGACCTCGAGAGCCATCTCGTCGCTCTCTCACTGCTTAAGGATGGTCGCCAGGTTTTTTCAGTGCCTCTGGTTCGAGAGATTGCGGCGAAATATGAATTGCATCTCAGCTACGCCCGTATTGGAGAAATATGCAATGACCTTGTAATCAATAACATTCTGGCCTGGGACGAAGGCGCATTCCGTCTGGCAAACGAATCACTTCCTTACTATGCACGCCAGATGAAGCTTCTTGACGGCCAGCTCAAAGATGCTTACGACAGAATTCGCTCACACTAAGTCGGATGAGTCGTTCATGTCGTTCATTACGACGCCCAGAAACGCTGTCAATGTCCTGGGAGCTTGCGCTCCCAGGACATTGACAGAGGAGATTTATGCCCTTCCCCTATCTCTACCGAAAGATCAGTTATGGATTGATCCGTGACATTACAGAGATAGTGTGCTCCGGCGAAAGTGTTGTCTTGCTTGCCCCACGTTTTGGCGGAAAAAGATTTCTTATCGAACGCCTCCGGGAATCTCTGAAGAGAGAGAGCATCACGCCGATACTGCAGGCCCGGTTCTTAAAAGAAAATCGAGTCATCACAGGAGAAGGTCTTCAACAATTACTCAGAGAATCTCTGGCCAGTGCAGGACTGATTATTGAAGATGAGCAGGAAGATATCTTCACCGTCATGGACGGACTGTGGGAGCGATCAGGAAACCCGCTCATCCTGATGGCGAGCAATGTTGATGCGATGCCACATCATCTGGCGAGGCATTTCCTCGAAAAATTGCGGCCTCGCGTGGAACGCAGGCAGCTCGTTGCAATCCTGAGCGGAGAGTACGATTTTCATGATCTGGTCTATGGCCCTAACTCCGAGTTCAATTGCAGCTACCATTATTTTCTTCAGGGTCTCGATAAAGACGTTTTTAGCGATTTTATCTTCCAGTATGCGCGCACGCTACATCTGGTCTTCCCTTCGCGCAGCGAGATAGTAGAGCATCTCTGGCAACTCACCGGTGGCAATGTCTACCTGCTGAGATTACTCCTTTTGACAAAAATCGAAGAGCTCACCAACGCTCATAAACTGCCCGAAGATTCACCACTGGAGCCGTCAGATTTCCCCGGGCTGCCGCACAACAAAACGCTCTCGGCATCATACTGGGCACATATTTTCCGTCGAGCTCATCGTCTGATCGCCAGAGAACAGGGAAGCTGGGCTGCCCTGGAAAAACTGATAAAAGGCAGACACGTCCTCGTCGGATTGACCGAAGAGGCTCCCGTGCCCCTGGAATGGAGCGGCCTCGCGGTGCGAGAAGGCGCACATCTCAGATTCGCCTCGCCTCTGTTCGCAGAATATGTCTTCAAACATTATACAGATACGCGCTTCGGCGATCTCTATGCAAGACACGGGATGTGGGATGAGGCGTTTGCCAGGTACAGCAGGCTCAGCCCCGCCGAGAGGATGCGCCCGCTCGATACGGATGATCGCAGCGAGGTCGAAAAACTGATCAGCGCTTTCAGCTCAGCCCTCTATTCCGTTGCGGCGAGAGGCGTCGAAGAGGTCAAACGATTTTTTGTGCGATGTTGCAATGCGCTCGGTTTTCAGGAGATCACATTCTGGCAGCGCGAAAATGACTGGCAACAAAGCGCAACAAACGGCCTTCTTCCCGTCTACAATCAGTATTTGATCGATGCAGTCCTGCGGACACTCCCGAAGATCAGATCAGTGCCGCCGGGTGTACTTCCGCTCTCCGATACCTGGGGGCGTCACGCTGTAGCCGCCAGCCTGCAGAGCCAGCATCCGGACCATCTGGGTGCAGTTATCATCAGTGATGAGACGGTTATTTCGCGCGAGCGCAGGCAACTGTTGGAGACCCTGCTCAAACGTTTTGTCGAGGCTCACTCTCATGCCATCACCGTTCAAAGAGACCAGGCCAGACTCGAGTTCCGCAGCCGGCAGGTTGAGATCATCAACTCTATCTTCGCGGCGATGGGCACTGAGGTTCAGGATGCTTCGCACGTGATAAATATGGCGGCGATTGGCTTGCGGAACCTCGGATACCAGCGTGCACTGTTCTGTCTTGTCGATCCGAAAGTCGAGAGAATTCAGGGCGTACTCGACCACTCAGATACTCCATCGGTGGATGTCGCCAGAATGACCGACTATCCGCTGGCCAATCCCCAAGTCGACGTACAACCCTACGTCATCGCCACACGACGCCCGGCAACTATCGAAGATGCCAGTCAGCATCCCCTGACGAATAAAAACGTAGTTCAGCAAACAGGAATGAAGGCGATGGCGATTGTTCCCATCCTCAATCAATACGGCGAGGCTATCGGAACGATACACGTCGAACGTATGGATTGTACTATCCCATCAAGAGAAGAGGTGCAGGATTTGATTGACTTCGGCCGATCGCTGGCTATTGCCATCGAACAGAGCGAGCGAGTCAATCTCTTGCAATCGGCCCTCGATAAGATCCCCGATCCCGTGTTAATAGTTGATTCGCTCGAGGAAAGGGTCAGATATTCCAATAAACCCGCGGAGGCGCTCTTCAAAATCAAGACGGGTTGGCACTACCGTAAAGAAGCCAGATCTCTTCAGATCAGCACCAATGATCCGATTCGCCGTTATCTGCGCGAAGCCCTTGCCGAATCAAGAGTCGCTCACAATGTGACAGGGGTCGGGCAGGAATCAGCATATCGCGGTCAGGTCTTGTGCGATTTTATCAAGGATTGGCGCGGTGTAACGATTGGTGCGTTGATGCACATCACTCCTCTTGACTATCTCAATCGTGTGCTCAAAGCATTCCGAACCGTGGCCGAGGCGAATGATCTCAATTCTGCCATGCAGGCAATGCTCAATGCAGCACAAATCCTCGGCCATAAATGGGGCAGACTCTATCTACTGGACGAGGATGATCAAAACCTCATGGTGAGCAAACTTTGTTTCGGGATGGAGGTCGAACTATCCGAAAGGTTCAATTCAGGCCAGATAGTACTGCCCCGCAACGAATCGACCTCGATGTCGTGGAAGAGCATTGACGAAGAGAGGCCGATCGTCTTTCACTGGAGCCCACAGTTGTCGATCCCGCTCTATCAAACCAAACAGGGTTTGGAGGCGGTCGTCATTTCACAGCCATATGAACCCGCGGTGCAAGATAAACAGAAGGGAGACTTCTGGATAGCCTTCCCACTGATCACGCCGGAAAAGATCCTCGGCAAAGTCTCGCTGCAGTGCGATCCGGAATTGCGTCCGGAACAGTACGAAATGCTCAAGGTGCTCTTTGAGATGCTCGGAGGTCTTTGGGACGCGTTCCTTTGGCGCGATCGTTTGGCCAATATACGCGAACAGTTGATCAGAGAGGCGGCCGAAAAGACAATGGCGACTATCGCCCATAACATCGGCTCACGCCTCGCTCCGTTGGACACCCTCTGGTCGAGATATAAAAATCTCGAAAATGGCAACAAACAATTGATAGCCTTGAACACAGAATTCAATTCGATCATCGATCAAACTCTGAAAATGATCGGGCGGACAAAGGAACTGATCTATTCTCCTGTGCTACGGCCCTCGATGTTCAATCTGGATGAGATGATCAGGAGCGCGATTGAGACGGGCATGCCCCCTCAGAGTCTGATCATCAATTCCCGCAAGAAGCCTCTCCGTGTCAAAGCAGATAAGGATCTGCTCTCAGGGGCACTCTCCGAGTTACTGCAAAACTCAAAGGAGGCAATAGAGACGCCCGATCGGTTGCGACTTATCATCACCCTCACATCTTTCCGACGTGAGGCCAGGGTCTGGGTGAAAATCGAATACAACGACAATGGTCCGGGAATCGAGGATCATTTGAAGGCACGAATCTTCGACGATTTCTACAGCCGGCGACCAGGCCGAAAAACCGGCAGCGGCCTTGGCCTGGGATATGTCAGACGCATCGTCGAAGCTCACCGCGGGAAGATCAAGGAAGAAGGCAAACACGGATCAGGCGCGAAGTTTGTCATCGAGATCCCACAATTGAACTGACCATGAAAAACAGTTTTCAGAGGAGTCGCTCATGTCGTTCAAGACGACGCCCAGAAACGATGTCAATGCCCTGGGAGCTTGCGCTCCCAGGGCATTAACAGAGGAG
>JAKEHZ010000231.1 GCA_022614735.1 Acidobacteriota bacterium
AATTCATGCAAACGGCGCGCGACGATTTCGACTTCAGGTAGTTCAGGCATAGTCAACTGTTTAGCACGAAAAGAGGAAATATTGAACCGCTAAAAACCAGGTTAAGACATTGACAAAACCCTTGTCGTTAGATAAGGTTGCTTTTTCGTTCTTGACGCGGGGTGGAGCAGCCAGGTAGCTCGTTGGGCTCATAACCCAAAGGTCGAGGGTTCAAATCCCTCCCCCGCAATCCAAAATAAAAGGGACTGTGCAGTCAGCTCAGTCCCTTTTCATTTTTCCCAAGAGAATACGAAACAAACGAAATTTTTGGCAAGTTTCATCTTCCGGCTAACAGTTTCAACACAAAGGGTCAAGGGTCAAAGAAGAAAAAAATCAAGCATTTATCTTCCTTTGACCCTTTGACCCTTTGACCCTTTGTGTTGAAACTGTTAGCTAGTTTCGGCTTCGTATGAAACTTGCCAAATTTTTTAGCATTTCGTTTGTTTCGTATTCTCTCTCTTATTGTTTGGCGTCCGCTGCACAACGGAACCCGAGGCGTGGGCCTTTATTCGTCGGCCTCGCCCAAACTCGTGTCGTCGTCATCGCGTACTCTTTCGGATAATCGAACGACCCTCCGCGCACTACCTGATAGGTTCCGGTATAACCCGGCTCTCGCGGAGTCTTCCGATCGCTGCCCTGGTAATGATTGAAGTCCGTAGCTGTCCACTCAAAGACGTTGCCCGCCAGATTGAACACATCGAACGGTGATTTGCTATCCGGATAGGAATCAACATTGCGCGGATGACCAAGTCGCGCCTCTCTCGTGTTCGCCATGCCTTCACCCCACTGATCGCCCCATGGATAAAGATTCATGGGCGCATCCGGTTTTCCCGCATCTTTACCTCGCGCCGCGTATTCCCACTCTTCTTCAGTCGGCAGACGATAGCTTACCCCGTCTTTTCTCTGTTCAGCACGCCACCTGCAGTAATCGACTGCATCCTGATAGTTAACATTTGTAACCGGTATGTTCTCTGCATTCTCCGGCGGCTGCTGCCCGTTCCAGTTTTCCGGTGGCGCATGTCCTGTAGCCTTAACGAATTCCGCATATTCGCGATTCGAGAGCTCGGTCTTATCAAGGTAGAAGGCATTCACCTGCTTTTCATTCGCAGGATAATCGTAGACAAAAGGATTTTCTTTGCGACCCTGGATTGCGATTTCCACACTCTTTTCGGCATCCGTCAGGTCGCGCCCAAGCATAAAACTGCCTTCAGGTATCTGTACCATCCCGGGAGGAGGCGAATTTTTCAGCGGATTTACCCCTCCCATATTATTTGGACTCGACTGGACTCCGATATTATTTGAACTCGACCGAGCCCTGTCACGATTCTTGAACAAAAGCCCGGCTGCCATTGCTCCAATCAGCAAGACGGAAACTCCTATCAGCCAGATTTGTTTCGATGAACCGGGGAATGTTGTGGCCGGTGTGGGCGACTGCGTCTGCGCCGGCGTGCTCATGACCGAGGTCGCAGCAGGATCATACCTTCTTTCCGATGACCTGCCAGATGACCTTGATGCTGTTGAAACGGCCGCACCCGACGCTGTCGTATCCGAATCCATCTTCTCCGTTGGAAGCGAAAGGGGATTTGTGTCGAATGCGCGTGCCGTCACCTTTTCGCGTAAATCCAACCCGAGCGATGAATCCAGTGCGAGAATAGCCCTCTTGAATTCGTCTGCGGACTGATAACGGTTCTCCGGTCTTTTCTCCAACGCGCGCAGTACCAGTTGATCAAGTTGCGCCGGAATGCCCGGATAAAAAGCCGAGGGAGGCGGTGGAGTTTCATTGACGTGCTTGCGGCGCAGTGAGATCTCAGGGTTTGTCTCGGGGTCTGGCGCAAAAGGCAGACGCCCGGCCAGCATTTCATAAAGCGTCACACCGAGTGAATAGATGTCAGACCGCGCATCAAGCTCCGTCATCCCGAAATTCTGCGGCCCCAGAATCGCTTCAGGTGACATATAGGCGCTGGTGCCGGGCGTGAGCTTCTGCGTTATTGCGCCTCTGCGTTGTCGAACTTTGACGATGCCGAAGTCGCTGACTTTGATCGTCTCAGGGTTCATGAGCAAAAGATTTGCCGGCTTGATATCGCGGTGCACTATGCCAACGCGCTCTTCGCCCTCCCAGCGATATTTGAAATTGTGCGCGTATTGCATCGCGTCAAGCGCCTGGATGAACCAGATGAGCGCGCGTCTATGCGGTATCGGCCCTGTCTCGTGGGTGATCACATCGGCGACATTTGAGAGCCGTCTCCCGCGATGTTGATAACCGGGCATGTATTCGAGGATCAAAAAATATTGATCGCCTTCAACCGCGAATTGAATCACGCTGACGATGTACTCGTGTTTGAACTGAACCTGGATGTTCGCCTCGCGTGTGAAGAGGTCCCGCAGGATAGTAGCCTGCCTCTCAGTCGAGGCGAAGGTAGTAAGCGTCTTGATCGCCACCAGTTGTTTGTACTCGGTGAGGAAAGCGCTCTCGGCGAGGTAGACTTTGCCCATCCCCCCTTCGCCGATCTCTGAAGTGATGCGATAACCGCAAACGATTTTCCCGATCAGGTTATTCATTCGGATAAAAGTACCGAATCCTGTGGGCTGAGGAATCGTCTAACTACTTCACTGTCAGGACTCAGTACATATAACTTAAGAGCCTTTCACTTCTTTTTCCCTTTATCTTTTCCTTTTTCTTTCCCCTTCTCATTTTCCTTTACCTTTCCTCCCAATGCCTCAGCGCGGCCATAAGCCTCCTGCGCTTCTTTTTTACGCCCCGCCAGCTTCAAAGCATCACCGAGCCCGACCAGAAACAAGACATTGGTTGGCTCGAGCTCCGCGGCGCGCGCAAATGCAGACGCGGCTTCATTGTATCGTCCCTGTCTGACATAGGCTACACCCATATTCGAATGGGGGAATGGATTCTTCGGATCGAGTTCGGCAGCGAGCTTTAAGTTAGCAATCGCCGCATCGTATTTCTGCAACTTTGCGTATGCACTGCCCAGATTGTTGTGAATAGTAGAGCTCTTCGGCTCGAGTTTGGCGGCCTTCTCAAACTCTTCCGTTGCCTCCAAAGGACGGTTGATGTTGAGATAGAGATTGCCCAGACTGTTGCGTGGAAAAGCCCACGTGCGATCGAGCGACTGGGCGGTGACATAGGCGCGAATGGCCTCATTATAACGTTGCTGCATTAAGAGGATGCCGCCAAGATTGACATACGCAAAGGCATCCTTGGGCGCCAGATCGACAGCCTTATTCCCTTCCTCGTTCGCCCGCGTAAAATCTTTGAGGTCTGCATAGATGCGACCCATGACAGAGTGAGCAAGCGCTGAGTCCGGTGAAAGCTGCAGGGCTTTTTGACCGGACTGTTGCGCTTCGTCCAATTTTTTCGCGACACGCAAGGCATTGGCCAGACCCGCAAAAGACTCAGCATAATCAGGCTGCTTCTCAATCGCCTTGCGATAGTACTCGATCGCGCGGTCGCGATTGTCACGTGTGCCAGTGCGGAAATAAGCATTGGCAAGGTTATTGAAAATGCCGGCATCGGCAGCCCCAGCCTTGATCGCATCCTGGTAGGCGCCAACCGCTTCGTCATATTTCTTCAGCTCGTAGAAGGCATCACCGCGGCCACGGTGACCTTCAGTCGAGTTTGGATTCTGCGTGATGACCTTCTTATACTCATCCTCTGCGCCCTGATAATCCTTAGCATCATGGAGCGCATCTGCCAAACCCAGGCGCGCATCAAGCGACTCAGGACTGATCGTCAATGCCTGACGATAGCTTTCGGCAGCACCACGGGCATCGCCTTTGGTCGCCAGTTCCTCAGCCTTCAGAATATGAGTCTCAAAAGGCGAAGTGGTTTTTGGCGGAGTAGCCGGCACGTTTGCCGGTCCGGGTTTTGTCGATCCACTTGTGACAGCGACAGTTGACGCTGTGCTTGGAGCTCCGCTCGGTAACGTCCCCGAAGTCGTATTTGCAGGAGGATTTGTTATTTTCCCGGTCGCTCCTCCAATCCCACTGACGTCGGCCCTGATGTCCTTACTCGAGGGGTCCGGGCGCGATGCGAATTGGCCACGATTCGGATTGCGAGCGAACGACCTTCTGCTGGGGCGCTTAGCCTGAACGAGCGGGATCGGATCAGCATCTACCCCGAGATGTCCAATGTCCTGCGCGATTGTTAGCGAGATCATCAGTAAAACTGCACTCGCCCCGCTTAGCGGAATTCTGGCTGGCCTGAGATTCATACCTCACCTCTTTCAAATAGATATTAAAGCCTCTGGACTGGCGTGCCAATATTTATGGCAATCGCAGACCAAAACACACGCCACAGGGCCCAGATGCAAGCATCATACAACAGGGTTGCTTGGATTTAACAGCTGAAATAGGAAAGTTGTTTGATTGCGGATTGCGGATTGCGGATTGCGGATTAGAAGCGGAAATTCCTTTCTTAAATCCGCAATCCGCAATCCGCAATCCGCAATCAATGGGCTTTCTTGACACGCCTATCAGCCCAACGTATGATGCGAGCCTTGAATCTATTTTAAATAGATGCAAGGCTAGAAAAGTTACTGGAACCACTGGTAATAGATTGTGAACAGCCTCGACCGTTGTAGAACCTATAACCAAAGCAGCAGCAGAGGAAGAAGCAAGCAGACATATGCTCGGCGGATACATTGGTGAAGTTTGCCAGCGCGGACTTAATGGTCTGGTCCGTCAAATTGCGCGTCTCAATCCGAATCCGAATCTGCTCTCGGTAATCGGGCTGAGCATCAACATCTTCGCAGCGCTGCTCTATGGTTATGGCCGGTTCTTTTTCGCCGGTTTGGTAATGATCTTCGCCAACATATTTGATATGTTGGACGGGCGCGTAGCACGCTTGACGGGTCGCGTGACCAAGTTCGGAGCCTTCCTCGATTCGAGTCTGGACAGGCTCTCGGATATGGTCGTTTTTCTGGGCATTATTATTTTTTATTCCCGCGACACCGAGTTCCACAGCACGCTATACGCCGCGTTGACGGGCGCGGGATTGATCGGATCGGTAATGGTCAGCTACACGAGCGCGAGGGCTGAATCACTGATACCGAAATGCGATGTTGGCTTCCTGCGGCGCCCTGAAAGGGTCGTTTTGCTGATTCTAGGCTCACTCACGGTCTGGCCTGAATCTTCGCACCCATTGCTCAACAAGATGCCAGCAACTATCTGGTTGATGGCCGTGCTTTCCTACTGGACTTTTATGCATCGGCTATACCACACGTGGCGACAGCTTCGCGAGATGGAAAGTCAGCAGAGAGCGCTTCAACCGGATACAGTAAAGGCTAAGGATAAGAAGCATTTGCGTCTGGGCCACGATCCTGCTTGATGACCGAACTCGCTGTTCACGGTTGATTGCCCCAAAAATTGCAAACTGCGCACTGAAATAGTTGCCCCTGATTCGAATATATATGACAGATAAACCATCGCAAAGTTCTATGACATGCCCATGCTGTGGGCAAAATCGTGAAATTTCTTCGCCGGAATGCGCTTCCTGCGGAGCGCGGCAAGTGGGAGAGCCGCTGACTCCACCCGATTTCCTGATGCCCAAACTTGGTCCCCCTTTGGCCGCTCTTTTGTGTGTGATTCTCGTGGTCGTCGCTTTTCTTGCTATTTGGATATTCGGCAATGATATGCGAGTGGGGCGCGCACTCCTGGTTCAGATGCTCGGAGACGGGACGAAATTGACACAGAGTCTGCTGAAAGCCGATCCAAAACTGCCCTACTATCGAATCTTTAGCTACAATGCCTATCATCTTGGCTCAATATTATCGATTGGGTTGATCCCGCTCTCACTGATCGGGATTTGGCTGGCGCGGCGCGCCACACGTCTGGCGCAGAGTGATCCTGCTCATTTCGGCGGCTCGTCGCTAGCGAAAATCTCACTGGTTCTCTCAACCGGCCTCCTCCTTATTTTCAGCACCGTCGGAATTACATCTATCCCAGGCGCAATCGAAAGAGGCCGCGCCAAACGCATTGCGTCAACCCGCGCCATGATGTATGAACTGCACCGGCTCGCGCTGCAAAAATATTACAAAGAGTATGGCGTCTATCCACAGGACCTTTCAGATCTGTCGCGGGTCAACGCCGAATCAGCGCCGCAACAGGACTACTGGCAACGAAATTTCAATTATCTACCGATCAGCGTCATCGCTTCAAAAGGCAGTGCCATCAGTTTCAGCAATTACAAACTCGTGTCGGCTGGGCCAGATGGGAAATTCGCAACGGATGATGACATCCTAATGGTTGATGGTGTAATCGTCAGCGGACAATCCGAGGACGATATCCCAACAACGATACTTGTCCCGGAGAAACCGCGCCAATAACAGTACTGACTGTTAAAGCTCCCAGTTCGCAGTTCGCAGTTCGCAGTAATGCGAACCAATAAAAATCGTGCGGCCTCAAGTTGCGTGCCTCCGGCCAATTCAGCTTGAGGCCGTTTCAATTTAATTGAACCAATAATTTAATATCTTTTTCAATTAGAAAACCAATGCTACCCAACCCCAATCTATTTATTCGCATACTAAATAAACTGCGCGGGCGTGATCCTGTCGCAGAATATTATTCCTGGCTCGTTAAATTCGGGCGTGTCACTGAAGGGCGCATTTTAGACTTTGAGCAGAACGACAGAGACACGACTATTTATTATCAGTATAGAATCGCCAATGTGGATTATGAGACTTCGCAAAAGCTCAATCGCGAGCAATTAAACCGAAGACACCTCTATGCTCCCGGCACTAGTGTTACTGTCCGATTCGATCCGAAGAATCCTGGCAGTTCTGTAGTACCGTAAATGTTTCGCAAAATACTGATAGCCAATCGCGGAGAGATTGCAGTGCGTTTAATACGCGCGTGCCGTGATCTTGGCATCTCACCCGTCGCTGTTTACTCGGAGGCAGACCGCGAGGCCCTCCACGTTCGCTTGGCCGATGAAGCCTTTTTCATAGGTGAATCCCCTGCCGCACAAAGCTATCTTGCCGGTGAAAAGATAATCGAGGTCGCGCGCAAGACTGCCGCAGAGGCGATTCACCCTGGCTACGGCTTCCTCTCAGAGCGCGAATGGTTTGCGCGTGCGGTCGAAGATGCCGGAATCACTTTCATCGGCCCTTCACCCGGATCAATCGCGTTGATGGGCGACAAAACGAACGCCCGCATCGCAGCGGAAAAAGCCGGGGCGCCGATAGTTCCCGGCACAATGCAAGGGGTAATGAATGTAGGTGAGGCACAGAAAATCGCAGCTGAGATCAGTTATCCTGTCATGCTCAAAGCTTCGGCCGGCGGCGGTGGTAAAGGGATGCGCATTGTGCGGTCGGCCGAAGAAATGAGCGCGGCTTTTTCGATGGCCTCAGCGGAAGCGCAAGCCGCCTTCGGAGACCCATCAGTTTACATCGAAAAGCTCATTGAACATCCTCGCCACATCGAAATCCAGGTCCTTGCCGATAAGCACGGTAATATCATTCATCTGGGTGAGCGCGAATGCTCCCTCCAACGCCGTCATCAGAAAGTGATCGAGGAGTGTCCTGCGAGCTTTAACGATTCGCAGTTGCGCGAGCGAATGGGCGCTGCAGCAATCAAAATTGCTCAGGCCGCCAATTACTACAATGCCGGCACAGTCGAATTTCTCGTAGATTCGCAAAGGAATTTTTACTTCCTTGAAATGAACACTCGCCTGCAGGTAGAGCATCCCGTCACCGAACTCGTCACCGGCATTGACCTGGTCCGTGAACAGATCAGAATCGCTGCGGGTGAAATATTGCCTATCAAACAGGAAGAGATCAGATGGGAAGGTTCGGCCATCGAGTGCCGCATCTATGCTGAAGATCCCGACCGTAACTTCCTGCCCTCGCCCGGAAAGATTACGCGGCTGCGAACTCCATCAGGCCCGGGCGTTCGCGACGATAGTGGCGTCTACGAAGGTTGGGAAGTGCCGATATTCTATGATCCGATGATTTCAAAACTGGTGACATGGGGAGCGAACCGCGTCGAAGCCGTGGCGCGAATGATACGCGCACTGAGTGAATACTACGTCGGGGGCATTCGCACGACCGTTCCCTTCTTCCAGGCTGTGCTGGGCGACGAGGAGTTCCAGCGCGGCGAAATTGACACAGGATACATCACCAGGTTCCTCGAAAGACAAAAGGCGATGTCTGAATTACTCGACGGAAAAGCTGATGCGGAGATCGCCGCCGCCATCGTCGCTGCAATGGATTTCATTCAACAATCAAGGAGACCTATTGACGTGACGAATGTACAGGCCGAACGCGCAAGCAGATGGAAGATGGCTGGCCGTCTGTCTGCAATGAACAAAACATACAGACAGGATTGACAGGATTGAACAGGATTGGCCTGGCAGACCACTACTTCTTCCTGTCATCATCCTGTTCAATCCTGTCTAAAGCACCGAAACTGGAGGAAACCATGCGTGCCCTGACTATAATCGTCATTTGCTGGATCCTTATCTCACCCGTCTTCGCTCAACAACAAGTCGCAACTCCTACACCAGGAATACAAACAACCGTTGTATCGCAACAAAACACCGCCCCGGTACCAGTCCCTGAACCGAGTGAGAAAGCTCAGTCCTATTATCGCAGCGGTATCGCGATCTGGCTCTTGAGCACGATCTGGGGATGGCTGATTCTCGCTCTCTTTCTTTTCACGGGATTTTCCGCGCGGATTCGCAACTGGGCGCAGCGACTCGGTAAAAAGTGGTTCTTCGTGATTGGCATCTACTTTGCACTCTTCACCATCATCTCTTTTGTCATCGATTTTCCGCTGAGCTATTACGTCTCCTATGCGCGCGAGCATGCCTACGGGTTGTCGAACCAGACTTTCGGGAAATGGTTCGGTGATTCGCTCAAAGGACTGATGATAAGCCTCATCGTGGGTTTTCTCACCGCGTGGGTCCCCTTTCTGCTGCTCAAGAAAAGCCCGCGCCGCTGGTGGCTTTACACCGGCTTACTTGCGATTCCCTTCCTCATCTTTTTCATCCTGATTACGCCTATCTGGATAGATCCGCTCTTCAACGATTTCGGGCAGATGAAGGACAAGGCGCTCGAAGCGAAAATCCTCAATCTGGCAGAACGCGCAGGAATCGAAGGCGGTCGTGTATTCGAAGTCAACAAAAGCGTTGATACAAAAGCGCTCAATGCTTATGTCACTGGCTTCGGTAACACCAAACGCATCGTGCTCTGGGACACGACTATAAGCAAGCTTGATGAAAATGAGCTACTGTTTGTCATGGGGCATGAGATGGGTCATTACGTGCTGGGTCACGTCTGGAAATCAATTCTCTTCTTCTCATTACTGATCATCATCACACTATACGCAATTCATCGCACGGCAGGATGGTTGATCAAGAAGTATCATCACCGGTTCGGCTTCAACCAGCTCTCAGATGTAGCCTCGTTGCCGCTCATCATCCTGCTTTTCAGTATCTATTTCTTCATCGTCACGCCGATTGCGTTAACCTTCACGCGTTACAACGAACACGAGTCAGATCGTTTCGGTCTGGAGATCACGCGAAATAACCACGATGCTGCAACTGCTTTCGTCAAGCTGCAAACCGAAAATCTGGGTGTGCCCCGCCCGCACTGGCTGGTCAGACTATGGCGGGCGAGCCATCCTACGCTCGGCGAGCGCATCGACTTCTGCAATGAATACCGGCCCTGGGAACGTGGTGAGCAATTGAAATATGCGCACCTCTTTCAAGAAAAATAGATAATAAGCTTTGAAACTCGAGATCGAAATTGGCGGACGAATGATGGAGATGGAGTTCAGCTCCACTCCCGGTACAGTCCAATTTACTCACAATGGTGAAACCTATGAGGCCACTGTGAGCGAGCCGGAGCCGGGTATTTTCGTAATCGTCTATAAGAACCGCGTCTACCGTTGCATGCTCGATAAATTGCCGGACGGACGAACAGAAGTCATTGTCAATGGCAGGCGGATTCCCGTCGCCGCACACGATAAGAAGCACCTTCGAGGCAATGTCTCGACAGCCCAGGAAAGCGGTGGCCGTGTAAATATCTCTGCTCCTATGCCCGGTAAAGTCATCCGGATATTGCTCAAGGCCGGTGACGAAATAGCTGCACATCAAGGCATAATTATCGTTGAAGCGATGAAAATGCAGAACGAGGTGCAATCGCCGAAGGACGGCAAGGTCGCTGAGATTCGTGTAATTGAAGGACAAACGGTAAACAGCGGAGAGGTTCTGGCTGTCATCGAGTAACCATGATCTCTTTTGCGGCCGGGTGCGAAAAATAACACCGCAGACCCCGCAAAAGCGCGCACAGTGTTCTCCCCCTCCTCTACGCTCTTTTGCGGCATCTGCGGTGTTCAATGACCCTTCAACAGGTAGTCCGAGTTTTGCTGCTGA
>JAKEHZ010000232.1 GCA_022614735.1 Acidobacteriota bacterium
GCGAGTTCGATCTTCGCGGCAGGTCGTGGCGACGGAATTCGCTCAAGAGCTATTTGCAAAACTTCGTGCATTCCGTCCACCAGAGTTATATGCAGCGCCTCAAGCACATCAAGCGGGACTTCGCTCAGGTCCTTCTCGTTCTCCTTCGGCAGAATGATACTCGTCAATCCGACGCGATGGGCGGCGAGGAGTTTCTCTTTGACTCCCCCGATTGGAAGGACCTTGCCGCGCAGTGTGATTTCACCGGTCATTCCCACTTCTTTATGGACCGGGATGCGCGTCAATGCTGAAGTCATGGCTGTCGCCATTGTAATTCCCGCTGATGGGCCGTCTTTCGGGATGGCGCCTTCCGGGACGTGGACATGAAGATCATAATTCTTGTGAATGTCATTAGGAATGCCAAGCTCAGCCGCGCGCGACCGAACATAAGTTATGGCAGCATGCGCCGATTCCTGCATGACATCGCCCAGCTTGCCTGTCAGCGTGAGTTTGCCTGTGCCCTCGACCAGGGTCGCTTCGATCTGCAGTACATCACCACCGACTTCGGTGACAGCCAGTCCACTCGCCAGACCGACTTCACTACGCTCGGTCAACCGCTGCAAGCGGAACCTGGTGGGTCCGAGCATCTTCTTCACTGAGGCAGCGTCTACGATGTAATGAAATTGTTTCTCCTCTGCGTCCTGCTGATGAGTTTCAGCCCCCTGCACGAGCTGGCGGGCAACCTTGCGGCAGAGAGAGCCGATCTCACGCTCCATATTGCGCACACCCGCTTCGCGTGTATAGCTTTCGATGATCGTTATCAATCCCTCGTCTGTGAACTCGACCTGGCCCCCTTTCAAACCGTTGGCTTCGGCCTGTTTTTTCACCAGATGCCGTTTGGCGATCTCCATCTTCTCACGCTCGGTATAACCCGCGAGCCTGATGATCTCCAGACGGTCCTGCAATGCCGGCGGAATCGTATGCAGCACGTTTGCCGTCGCGATGAACATGACCTGTGATAGATCGTATTCGACATCGAGGTAATGATCGTGAAAAGTGTGGTTCTGCTCCGGGTCCAGGACTTCCAGCAGAGCCGCCGATGGGTCGCCGCGGAAATCCGCTCCTAATTTGTCAACCTCATCGAGCAGGATGAGCGGGTTGATCATGCCGGCCTTCTTCATCATCTGAATGATCTGTCCCGGAAGAGCGCCGATGTATGTGCGGCGATGTCCGCGAATTTCGGCTTCATCACGCACACCTCCCAGAGAGAGCCGCACGAACTTTCTTCCCGTAGCCAGCGCAATCGAACGCCCGAGCGAGGTTTTGCCGACGCCAGGCGCACCGACGAAACAAAGGATCGAGCCTCGCGGTTTTTCAACGAGCTGGCGTACCGCCAGATATTCAAGGATGCGTTCTTTAACTTTGTCGAGGCCGTAGTGATCGGCTTCGAGGACATCCTGCGCATGCTGGATATCGCGAATCTCTTCACTGCGCTTATTCCAGGGTACGCTGAGCAGCCAGTCCAGATAATTGCGCGAGACGGTGGATTCGGCGGACATCGGAGGCATTTGCTCAAGGCGTTTCAACTCGCTCATGGCCTTTTCGAAAGCCTCGGGCGTCATCCCCGACTCTTCGACTTTTTGCTTCAACTCTTCGTACTCAGCCCGCTCGTCTTTGCGCCCGAGCTCCTTGTGAATCGCTTTGATCTTCTCGTTGAGATAGTACTCGCGCTGCTGCTTCTCCATCTGGCGCTTGACGCGCGTCTGGATCGTGCGGTCGACATTGAGCTTGTCGATCTCGATCTCAAGCACTTCGATCATTCGCAACATCCGCTCGTGCGTCGAATAGGTTTCGAGCAATCCCTGTTTGTCCTCGATCTCGAGCTTCATTTTGTCGGCGAGCTGATCGACCAGCTGGCCCGGATCATTGGCTCGCAGCGCAGCCTGAATCTGATCGGGGTTTCCATCCGGCGCAAGCTTGAGGTGCTGCTCGACGAGCGAAACGATGCGCGAGACGAGCGGCGCTATCCGCTTGTTGTTCTCTGCCACGACCGGCGCGCGGCGCAAAGTAGCGAGATAGTATCCGTCGCGTTCTTCAACACGCACAGCGCGGGCGCGCTCACGACCTTCAACCAGGACTTTGATCGTGGCCTCATCCGGTTTGCGCAATGAGTTGGCGATATAGGCGAGCGTGCCGACCTGATAAATCTGATCCGGTGTCGGATCCTCAACCGTCGCGTCGTGCTGGGTCGCCAGAAATATAATGCGATTGGTCGCCAGCGCTTCTTCCAGGGCGCGTACTGATGAAGGGCGGCCGATCACGAACGCGGCTTTCGTATGCGGGAAGACGACGACATCGCGAATCGGAACCATCGGGTATCGGGCAACATCGTTCGGTGTACTATCGTGGAATTCTTGCATCGTCGCTTGAACCTCGAATTTTACTACTGCCAGTTCTTTTGACTTTACCTATGTGCTCTAAAGCAAAACAACAAACAACCGGACAAGAATCAGAAGATTCGACAGGTTGGAAAAGAACAAAGGACTGATCTAGCCGGTCAATCCTGTCAATCCTGTCTGTTTTCACCTCAAGGGAGTTCGCCACAGGCCCGCAAGCTGTGGCTCTGGAGCGTGGTTGGGAATATGATACTCCGTCTGGTATGCCCACACCAGACCATTTCGAACGAGAGCCGCCATCTTAACCCGCCTTCTCGAGCGGGAAGATCGCGCGGCGATTGGCGACCATTTCGGCAGTCACGACAAACTCTTTGATCTTCTTCTGCCCCGGGAGAGTGTACATCGCTTCGAGCATCAACTCTTCCAGAATCATGCGAAGCCCGCGCGCTCCCACTTTGCGCTCGCAAGCCTGTCGCGCCACCGCGCGCAAAGCGTCATCGGTGAAACGCAGCTTGATACCGTCCCATTCGAACTGCTTCTGGTACTGCTTGGCCAGCGCGTTCTTCGGTTGGGTGAGAATCTCGATCATCGCCGCTTCATCAAGCTCGTGGAGCGTGCCGATGACCGGCAGGCGCCCGACGAATTCAGGAATGAGGCCAAACCTGATGAGGTCCTCCGGTTGCACTTGTTCAAGCAGATTCGTGATGCGTGACTGATTCATCGGGCGGATGTTCGCCGAAAATCCCACGGACTTCTGCCCGACGCGTTTTTGAATAACCTTGTCCAGACCGACGAAAGCGCCGCCGCAGATGAAAAGTATATTGGTCGTATCAACCAGATAAAACTCCTGATGCGGATGCTTGCGTCCCCCCTGCGGTGGAACATTCGCAACCGTGCCCTCCAGGATCTTGAGCAGCGCCTGTTGAACTCCTTCGCCGGACACATCACGCGTGATCGAAGGGTTCTCATCTTTGCGGCAAATCTTATCTATTTCGTCAATGTAAATAATGCCCTGCTGCGCGCGTTCCACATCGCCATTGGCCGCCTGCAATAGTTTCAAAATGATGTTTTCGACGTCCTCACCGACGTAACCGGCTTCGGTCAGCGTCGTCGCATCTACGATCGTGAAAGGAACCTTGAGCATTCGCGCGAGCGTCTGCGCGAGCAGCGTCTTGCCGGTGCCTGTCGGTCCGATCAGCATGATGTTCGATTTCTGAATCTCGACATCGCTGCGGCGCTTTAACATCTCGATGCGCTTGTAGTGCTGATAGACGGCAACGGCGAGTTTCTTCTTCGTATCTTCCTGGCCGATGACATATTCTTCCAGAAAAGTCTTGATCTCGGTTGGCTTCGGGAGCGGCGGACGCGCAGCGGCGGCTTCCTGTTGCGCATCATCACTGATAATTTCAATGCAAATGTCGATGCATTCATTGCAAATATAAACAGTGGGGCCCGCGATGAGCTTTCTGACTTCGTTCTGGCTTTTACCGCAGAAGCTGCAGCGTAATGTGTCGTCATTCCTTCTCATCGCTTTGCGGCCTCCACCTCAAAATTTAGTTCTTGCATTGCGGATGATAACCTTTAATAACAAATCCAATACGAGCGTTAAAAATGGCGCCGAGTCATGCTTAAGACGGGTTCAATGATAAACAAGTGTCTGACCGTGCGCAAGCAGTGCTAAGTTCACACTCTCCTCTTTTAATCTTAAACATCTCCCGGGAATTGTTAGCCAAGAACCAGACTAGACTTGAGCACTTCACAGGCGCGAATACATTTATCACAGATTTGCGCATCGATACCTGGGAAGAGGCGTTCGCCTTGTGGATTGTTACGGTCATGAACATTGAAGCTGCATGCACTGCTTCCGCCACCATTATCGCCGAGAAGTTTTTTATACCAGGGCTGATTCACCTTTGGCGGCTTAATACCCATCTCGCGATAGTCCTGGAGAAGCTGGATACAGACATCAACGCATTCGTCACAGATATAGCCCGAGTGTCCTTCAAAGAGCCGCGCAACCTCCCCCTCGCCCAGACCGCAAAAAGAGCATCGTAAGATCTGCCGTTGCGTTTGTGAATCCAATACTCCGCTATAATCGGAGTGAAAATTTATTGGGAGATCGCTGTTCATAAAACTTTATTCGCGGTGCTTAATCACCTGGTCAATAATTCCATACTCCTTGGCCTGTAATGCACCCATAATTCTGTCCCGCTCAACATCACGCTCGATCGCTTCGATCGGTTGTCCGGTGTGATGCGAAAGAATTTCGTTGAGCCGCTCGCGTAATCGCAGGATCTCTTCCGCCGCAATTTTAATATCTGTCGCCTGGCCGGAGATGCCCCCTGCCGAGGGCTGGTGAATCAGAATGCGCGAGTTCGGCAAAGCGAAGCGCCTGCCTTTAGTCCCAGCGGCGAGCAGGACCGCGGCCATCGAAGCACATTGTCCAATGCAGAAGGTCGTCACCGGACACCTCACAAACTGCATCGTGTCATAGATCGCCATCCCGGCGGTAACCGAACCACCCGGCGAATTGACGTAGAGCGAGATCTCACGATCGGGATCCTCGGATTCGAGGAAGAGCATCTGGGCAACGACGAGGTTTGCTACGGTATCATCGATCGGCGTTCCGATGAAGATTATATTGTCTTTGAGCAGTCTCGAATAGATATCGAAGGCGCGTTCACCGCGCGCCGTCTGCTCAACAACCATTGGCACTAAATGAGCATTTGGATTGATCATACAGCATCCTGTTTTTCAGTTAGCTCTTCGACTGTGATCTCAGCGCTGCTTGCGACCGCTTGCAGCGTCTTTTGATAAGACAGTCTGTTTTGGATACTAGAAAGCGCCTCATCCTTTGTCAAGCGGGCAACCAGTTGCTCGCGCGGCTCGCCCGTCGCATCAGCCATCCGGGTGATCTCGGCATTAATCTCTTCTTCCGAAATTTTAATCTCTTCCGCTTCGCCGATGTGCGCTATCACGAGAGCCGCTCGAACGTCACGTTCAGCCTGCGTGCGCGCCTCCTTCATCCGCTCTTCCCAGTCGATCTCCCGCAACGTCTCCGGTGAAACACCGTTGCGCATCATCAAATATGCAAGCTCTTGCGTGCGAGTAGTGGCCTGTCGATCAACGAGCGAAGAGGGGAGATCAAACTCGTAGGCATTGAGAATCTGCTCCAGCAGTTCTTCGCGCATTCTCGCTTCGGCGCGATCATCGGCGTCTTTCACCAGGTCTTTGCGGACATCTTCGCGCATTTGCTCGATCGTTTCATACTCGCCGTACTCCTGGGCGAAATTATCGTCCAATTCAGGCAGCTCTTTTTTGCGGACGGCGATGACTGTCGTGGTGAAATCGAGCGTCTTGCCCGCCAGGCCTTTCGCTCCGAAATCTTCGGGGTAGCTGACACGAAACTCACGTACATCTCCCGCTTTTACACCGCGCAGGTTTTCGTCGAACTCAGGCTGCACACTATCAGCCCCAAGCTCAATCTGGACATCTTCAGATTTTAAGTCTTCCTCTTCCGGCGGATCGATATATTTGCCGGTCAGATTGATCGAAACGAAATCACCTTTCTCCGAAGGGCGATCTTCGACCGGAACGAACTCTGCCGATTCTTCACGCCAGTGCTTAATCACGCGCTCGACGTCTTCGTCAGTGATGCGCCTGACCCGCTTTGTCACATTGAGGCCTTTGTACTGCTTGAGTTCGAAATCAGGCAGGACTTCGACGCTTGCTTTGAACTTCAGGGTTCCGCCTTCATTGACCGAGACCTCATCAATGTGTGGCTGACCGACAACGCGAAGCTGACGATCAGCGATGGCATGTTGTAGCGCGTGCGGCAGCAAACGCCCGACCACTTCATCTTTGACCTCTTTTGCGAATCGCTGTTTGACCACTCCACGCGGAACACGGCCGGGGCGAAATCCCGGGAGTTTCAATGTGCGGGACAACGCCTCGTAGGTTCTCTCGAACTCTGCATTCACTTCGTCTGCGGCAACCTCAATACTGAGGTCCTTTTTGGATTGTGAGATGTCCGCAACGGCGACTTCCAGTTTCAAGGTTCATTCACCTTTCTTCCGCTCATTACCGCTTGCAATATTGATATGAGGTGGCCCGGGTGGGATTCGAACCCACACGCCGTGAAGCACAGGATTCTAAGTCCTGCATGTCTGCCAGTTCCATCACCGGGCCTGGGCCACTCTTTGAACATGAGCATAGATCGTTTGAAATGTAGATAACATTTGCCAGGAGTAGTCTTGATTAACTCACCACGAGGAGAATGAAAAGACTAACAAATTTCGCATGGGCGCGCAACCAGACAGGCTAAAAGC
>JAKEHZ010000233.1 GCA_022614735.1 Acidobacteriota bacterium
ATGGTATTTACGTTATTCCTTGAGTTATCGTGATCTGGAAGAAATGATGATGAAATATTATTGACCAACTATCTTGACATTCCGCACAACCTGCCAATCTCCTGAAGGCTCCAGCTTAAGATTGGCGATCGTGTTCCTGTAAACAACTATCGTTGCCGGGTACCAGAGGTATATCTGAGGTAGCTCGATAGCTAGTGTCTTTTGTACCTGCGAAAAAATCTGTTTCTGTCGATCCTTAGTTGCAGTTTGCGATTCAACCAGAAGTCTGTCGACGATCGCATTGCTGTATCGCGAGCGGTTTTGGCCATTCGGCGGGATCGATTGTGTGCTATAAGCGAACTTGAAAAAATCGGTGCTCTGATTGCCTCCTACCGAAGTATTCAAATAGAGCTGAAAATTTCCCTCAACCATATCCTGAGTGAGCTTTTGACGCTCGAGGGGCTGCAGGTTCAGCGCGACACCGATTCTGCGCAGCTGCTCCTGCATTGCCTCCCCGATCTTTCGGGAGGCTGAGATTGTCGAGGTCTTGAGACTCAGATTCATGCGGGGCTTGCCATCTTTCTCCCTGCGGCCGGCTTCATCAAGTAACTGCTTCGCGCGCTCGGGATTGTATGGGTATTTTTCCACTTCCGGCTCATAAGCCCACTGGCTTGTCGGGAGTACGCTGTAAGCCGGGCGAGCCTGGCCTCGCAATACACCGCGGATGATCGCTTCGCGGTCGATCGCAAAGGCCAGGGCTTGTCTCACACGCTGATCTTTCAAAATCGGATCCAGTAGATTGACTCCGAGATGAGTGACATTGGTGCCATCGATCATCTCAACCTTGAGCCCATCGGCCGTCCGCAAACCTTCGACCGTTATCGGGTCAAAATCCGCGTTGATGGCCAGGTCAACGGACCCCTTGCGCAGTTCGCTCTCACGTGTGCTGTTATCCGGGATGATCTTCACTCTCAGCCCCTTGATAGTGGGTGCGCCATCGAAATATTCCTGGTTGGCAGAGAGCCTGACTTCCTGGTCTTCCGTGTAACTCTCAAATTTGAATGGGCCGGTGCCGATCGGCTTTTTGTCCTGCAGCTCAGTGGTCTCTGTCGGGATAATCCCGATCGGGATGATTGCGTTTGGGAATCCGGGAAATGGATCGTTACAGCGGAAGATAATGGTTCGTTCATCTTTGACTTCGACAGCTGCCAGGGCATTGACGAATTCGGCCTTTTTCTGCGAGGGAAAGCCTTTGGCCAGCATTGTCTCGAAGGTGTACTTGACATCGAGCGCCGACAATGGCCGGTTGTTGTGGAACTTCACCCCCGGCCGTAAGTAGAAAGTGAATGTTTTGTAGTCGGGTGATGACTCGAATCGTTCAGCTAAATCGGGGATGGGATCGAATTTTTCGTTCTTACGCGTCAACCCGTTGAAGATTAGTTGACGCATCCTCTCGTCCGCGGAATCCGAGCTGCGACGCGGATCAAGCGTGCTGATTCGCTTTTCCAGCATCATGACAAGCTCGTCGGGATCATTGCTCCTGCCGCAGGCCTGCAGCATTGTCAGGAGGCAGATCCAGGAAAGTGCGATGACAAAAAATGGGGAAGGGAAGAGATCAGAGAAAGATACTCTGGCTTTGCTCATAGAAAAGATCTGAGATAAAGACACGCTTCGGTCAATGGTTCTTGAGGTGTTATTTGGCGCCCTTGGCGGCTTCTTCTTTGGCTTTTTGCTCGCGCTTGGCATCCAGTTCCTGGTTCCATTTATCATAAAGAGCCTGCTGCTCGGGCGAGAGCAACTCGCGTATGCGCTGGCGGGATGCGTCGCGGATGGCAGTGAATTGCGGCTTGAGTTGATTTCTCAGGTCCTGGTTTTGGCGGCGAGTGTCGTTGAGTATCTGTTCGACCTGAGTGCGTTGGTTTGCGTTGAGCCGAACTGCACGCGACATCTCATCAAATATGTTTTGAGGCGAACCAGGTTGATTGGTCAATGATTGCCTGGTTAAAAGGTATTGACCGGATGCGCCTACAATGGTGCCTAACAGGAATGTTACGATGATAATCAGTTGGGCTTTTCGCCTATTTGTTAGCATTGGTAACAGCCTCATCTGTGGGGGTAAATGTCTCAGGGCTTTTAAGCGTACCGCTGATGTAGTCCTCGCTGATGCTTGAGAGCGCCGTCATTTCGTAGTCTTGATCGGTGGCGTTGGTTGAATTCGGTAATTGCCATTGAACACTTATTGACAGTAGCAGGATTGCGGCGGCTCCGAAGGCTATCAGCCATCCGCGTAGCGCAAAGACTGCAGATTCCCAGGAACCTACCCCTTGCTCGCTCAGTTCGCGAATCCGGGCCATGATCCGGGTCATCAAATAGTTGTTTTCAGCAGGGTTCGTCTCGGTTGCAACAGCTGAACTGTGGGCTTTCAGCAGAGCCGTCGTCAGGGTCTCCAAAACCATAGTGTCGCGACACTTCTCGCATAGTTCGACGTGTGCCATGATCTGGCCGTGCGCGAGATGGTTCTTCCTGTCCCCGTATTTGAGATATCCTTTAACGTCTCTACATTTCATACTCTTTCACCTTCAGTTAATGGACTTATTCGCTTTGCGTTTTTCCGTCAGGTTGAGTCTTGCGAGGGCACGCCGCATTGCGTGGCGGGCGCGGAAGGCACGGATCTTCACCTTCGCTTCCGACCATCCCAGCATCTGGGAGATCTCCTTTACCGAATTATCCTCGCCGTGTAAGAGCACGAGGATCAAGCGGTCTTCAATTGAGAGTTTGAAAAGAAGCTTTTTGGTAATTTCAGCGGCGCGGTCTCGCTCGGCTTCATTGAAATGTATATCGAACGCCGGGCCTGCCATCTTACTTTCAAGCCAGGATTCTTCATCATCTGAAAGTTCCGTGATCAGCGATTCACTGCGCTTTTTGCGCCGTCTCAGCTCATCGTAGCAGTTGTTGACAGCGATCTTGGCAAGCCATTGTTCGAATGAGGCTCCGCGGCGGTAGCTTGAGAGAGAGAAAAATGCCTTGGCAAATGTCTCCTGTACGATGTCTTCAACGGTCTCCGGGCTGCGAAAGAAATGGCGGGCTATGGAGAATACCCTCCGGTTGTGCCGCGACACCAGAATCTCGAAGGCTGATTGCTCTCCACCCAGCGTCCGCTCGATCAGAGAGTCATCAGGCATTTCAGTCAGAGCCTGTGCAGCAGAGTACTCTATTTTCGATTTGTCCTGCAGCAAACCATCAAAGGCCGCGCTTGCTGCCGAAGAATCAGATAGTGTCACGTTCTTAACCCTTATGCCTTGTCCGGGATTCCGTGTTTCGACGTCGAAACAAATTCTTGCTTCTGCAAGGACTAATATGTTAATGTAAAACAGGAGTTTAAGCCAAAACAATGCTTGAATGGAAGGAGAAAGTCAACAACTCAACCTGATCGCTGACGCGATACCGGTGGAGATTGCGGGCAATCGAGTTAATGGATTACAAAGGAAGGAATTTTGATGAGACCTGCACAGGCGGAAAATAATAATGCTTCCGAAAATGATCCTGTAATTAATGTCGCTGAGCTTGGTCTGTATATCAAACGCAAGAGAGAGTCTGAACGTCTATCGTTGAGGGCTGTTGCGAAGGTGACCCAGGTCAGCGCTTCCACTTTATCCCGCATCGAAAACGGCACAGGGGTTCCAGATACGCCTACATTGGCCCGCATAGCCAGGTGGCTCAATGTGCCGCTGGAGCGAGTTGTAACCGGCAGATCATCGGCGGAGACGCCGGTCGTCTATTTTCCACAAGAATCTGTCCCGGACATTGTTGAGGCCCATTTAAGAGCGGATCCAAACCTCACACCTGAAACAGCCAGAGCCTTGGCTGAGCTTTTCCGCGTCGCATACAACCAGTTCAGCCCAAAACAAAGTTTTTGATTTGATTTGAATTTGAATCGGAAGATGTTAGAGCAAGAGCCCACGGCTATTGAGCCTGATTGGCTGCCACCAGCTAGCAATAGGTTTAGAGAGTACGAGCGGAAGGCCCTGGAGATCAGGCGTTTTGCCGGCACAGGCATCTTCGAGCGTCTAAACCCGCACAGGCTGGCTGAATTGCTCAACCTGAAAGTTTTATCTCTCGCCGATATCGATCAATTGTCAGATCATGCAAGAGGCCATCTGGCGCAGTCTGATAACTGGTCAGCAGGAACGACGACACCATTGCCGGATGGTTCCAGGGTGATTGTAATAAATGACAAGCAGAGCTATGGGCGTCAGTCGGCGACGTTGATGGAGGAGATTTGTCACACGCTCCTTGGCCACGACCCGAGTGTGATATCGGCGGCGAAGGCAGGTGGGCGCAGTTACAACGAGACTGTTGAAGAGGAAGCCTATGCCGTTGGCGCTGCGGCCCTGGTGCCGTTTCGTGCGCTGGCCGAGTTTTTGTCCAGAGGAGATTCGGTTGATAAGATCGCCAGACATTTCGGGGTGACAAAATCGCTCATCGAGTACAGAATGCGTGTCCTGGACCTCTGGACCTCCGGCTGGGTGAAGTGAGCGGGATCTGGGGTGCGGGTCTGGTTGACATAAGACCCATTATCAGACGCAGTTGATATACAAAAGCAATACCTGTTCTCTTTCCGTTATGGACAGACATCGAAAGCCTTGGAGGCTCTTCATATCGATCCTCAAGGAAGCATTACCGTTTATCGCCCTTTCTTTTTTCATTCTGACCACACTGGTCTTCGTACAGCAAGTCGGCAAATACTCCAATTTCATTTTGTCCTTCCAGGCATCGGCTCAGATCACCGCTCGTTTTCTGCTCAGTCTGATACCGGGCATTGTCATTATCACATTGCCGATATCATTATTGCTTGGGACAGTCATCACCTGTAGCCGCCTATCATCGGATGGCGAGCTGACGGCCGCGCAATCATTGGGCATAAGTAAAATCAATCTCGCGCTGCCCTTCATCACCTTCGGGCTGATTGGCAGCCTGCTCACACTCTATCTTTCCGGATATGTTGCGCCCAGAGGGATCAAAGAGCTGAGATCATTGAGAGCGAGGATCCTGCTTCAAGAAGCCACGATGCAAATCCGGCCTCACGCTTTCATCACTTCCTTCCCTAATGTGCTATTGTACGTTCAGGATGTTGATCCACGCAGCGGTGAATGGCTTGGCGTCTTCATACTTCAACAGGACAAAGAGCGAGGCATCTCCAGACTGCTGACTTCAGAGAGAGGCCAGTTAAGGATCACTTCGACTCCTCGTATTGCGCTCGAAGCGGAGCTTTATCGTGGTCTGTCGCTTGAAAACAGGGTCGACAAAAACCAGAGCGTCGAGTCTATCCCATCGGAAGGGCCGAATTCCCAGGCCGCATCGAACTTCGACAAGCTCTCAATAAAGCTGACCAGAAGAGACTCTGATGAGAGTGAAGCCAACAGCGCCCCGGAAGTGATAGCTGAAATGACGCTGAAAGAGGTAGCCAGGGCTGCGAAGACAGCTGAACCGGCGAAGGAGAGGCTGCGGGCCAAAGTGGAATGGCACAAACGATTCGCTTTTTCGTTCGCCTGTCTAACTTTGACTTGTCTGACTTTTATTATCGCGCTGAGAGGCAGACGCTTCTCCACGCGACCACGCACTGTTGTCGTAATATTATTCATCGCGATGGCGTTCTATCTGGTTCTGATTGCCGGGCAGAACGTAGCTCTTTCGGGATCGGTCCCCGTGTGGCTGGGCGTATGGCTTTCAAACTTGCTGGTTGCTATTTACGTTATCAAGTCGTTTGTCACTAACAAACAATATTTATCTTATTTCTCGCTTCCGGGAATATACTCAGCACTGTCCACTATATTGCCCTTCTCACGTCTCGCTCAACAGATTAGAATACTGGGCAGTAAGGACTCATCCCGGCGACGATTAGTTCCATCAAGTTTCAGCCTGATCAATTTAATCAATTACCTGATCGTCAGTGAGATAACCAGATATTATCTGCTAGCGCTGCTGGCACTGGTTGTTACTTCGATAGTCTTCACACTCTTCGATCTGATACCATCGATGGCCAGGAGTGGGACCTCCCTAAGGTACGCGACTTCCTATCTCGCATACCTGGCGCCGCAGCTGGCTTACTACGTCTCGCCATTTGCAATGTTGGTAGCTATCTTGATGGGATGCAGCGTGCTTGCGAGGACCAACCAGCTTGTTATTATTGCAGGCGCGGGACAGGGCAAAGCGCGGACCATCACTGCGATAATGATAGCTGCTTTCTCTCTTAGTCTTGGACTATGGTTCTTTTCCGATTATTTACTTCCCTTCACCAACCGTGAACAGGACATACGGTACCATAGGATAAAAAACAGGCAATTGGAGCAGACGACTATAGCCTTTGGTAAGAAGTGGGTCTTCGGCAAAAATGATATCATTTATAGTTATCAGCGGATCGACGGCGATAATAGTTTGATTAACACCTCTTTGTATTATCTCTCACCAACAAGAGGTGTAATAGAAAAAGCTACCCACTTTGGCAAAGCAAGTCAGGCATCAGCCACCTCCTGGCATGCGATAGATGGATGGATAGATACCCTCAAGCCCGACCTGACAATAGAGAGAACTCCACTACAGCCCGGTAATCAGTTAATCCGGATAGAAGACGGCCCTGGCCTATTCAGACGCATGGTCAACGAGTCGAGCAAGATGAGTTCGGGTGAACTGAGCAACTATATAAGCCAGTTAAAAGGCATAGGGATCGGTACAACCGAGCTTCAGCTGGACCTCAATAGACGGGCGTCATTCCCCTTCTCTTGCCTCACCTTAGCTCTACTTGCAATGCCGTTTGCCACGACCAAGAGGGCCAGAAGATCTACTCCTCTGATGAGTGTTGCGCTTGGCGTCGGAATCAGTCTGGTATTTTGGTTATTAATGACGCTCTTTGAGGCGGCGGGTAAACAAGCAAGCTTGCCGGTGATATTGGCTGTGTGGGGGCCACAGATTTTGATGCTGGCGCTCGGGATGTATCTTAATTTCCGGTATCGCTCTCATTAGAAGTAGAAAGAATACGAAACAAACGAAAAAAGATGCTAGATGCTAGATGCTAGATGCTAGGAAGAGCGCTCTTCCTAGCATCTAGCATCTAGC
>JAKEHZ010000234.1 GCA_022614735.1 Acidobacteriota bacterium
GCTCAGTGCCCACCAGAATCGTTCTGGTAACCTGCTGGCTTGCGGTATTGATAACGGAGACCGTGCCGCTGACAGTATTGGTGACGTAAGCGGTCTGCCCGTTGGGATGAATTGCTACACCGTTCGGTTCATCGCCGACCTGGATCTCCCCGACTTTTTGGTTGGCATCGTTTTGAACATTAAAGACCGACACCGTATCGTTGTCAGGATTGACCTCCCAGACGAAATTATTGTCGGGGGTGATAGCAATCGGGCCAGAGCTTGTGGGACCGCTAGTTGTTTGCTGTGCAGAGACTGACAGTCTTCGATCTCCGTTGTACCAGCAAAACAGGGCGCCGGCGATGAAGAGCGAAGATAGCGTAAGTTTTGCTAACTTTAATTTCAATTTTTCCCTCCAGATTTTTAAGCAGAACTACTATTTATACGAACTCTCCTTGTTTACCTCTGTCTGAGCAATGGATAAGAGCAATGATCAGGGCAAGAGACAGACGACCTGTCTTAAACTCCTTTTATCTTGGCTGCGAAACAATGTTTGCTGCCAGGTCGTCTTCGGCTACAATGACCGCGTTCGAAAAACTCCGAAATATCTCATCCATTGCGCGGCGGAAGATACAGACTGGCGGGGGTAGAAGTCTTTAGCCCGCCTTGAAATTTTTTTGAAAGAGTTCTGAAAGCTTCTATGCCAAAGCAATCGCGGTACTTGTATGAATTTGGTCCGTTCCGATTAGACCCAGCCGAACGAATGCTGATGTGTGGAGACCAGGTGCTTTCGCTTACGCCGAAGGCTCTCGACACTCTGATTGTTCTGGTCGAGAACAGCCGTCACGTTGTTGCGAAGGATGAGTTGATGGGTCGTGTTTGGCCGGATATTTTTGTCGAAGAGACAAATTTGGCTCAGCATATCTCAATGCTCCGGAAGGTGCTCGGGGAGAGACCGGACGGCGGGCAATATATCGAAACCGTCCCGAAACGGGGCTATCGCTTCGTAGTTAAAGTAAAAAAGGTCAGAATTGAGATTACTCAGCTTAGCTTCAAAACAAACTACAGTCTGATTGAAGGGGCAGAAAAGGGCTCCGGAGAAAATCGCAGGCCGAATGCAGACACAAATGTCTCGTGGGATGAGCCATCGTCCGTCGAGCGCGTCTCTGAAATAAAACCGGGGACGAGACTGGGGCGTTATGAGATTCTTTCGCGGCTCGGCCTGGGTGGGATGGGAGAGGTCTATCTTGCCAACGACACTCGGCTCGATCGTAAAGTTGCGCTCAAGCTTCTCTCTGAGCGGTTCACCGAGAACGTCGAATGGTTAAAACGATTTATCCATGAAGCCAAAGCTGCAAGCGCGCTCAATCATCCGAACATCATCACGATCCACGAAATTGGAAAAGTCGGAAACATTCATTTCATCGCAACCGAGTACATTGAAGGCAAAACGCTGCGCCAGCAGATGGAAGAGGAGCGTCTGAAGATTGTCTCGGCGATCAATATCTCCGTGCAGATGGCAAGCGCTCTGGCGGCCGCGCACGCAGTCGGCATCGTGCATCGTGACGTCAAGCCCGAAAACGTCATGCTGCGTCCGGATGGTTATGTGAAGGTGCTCGATTTCGGGCTCGCCAAACTCACGTACCCGGAGAATCCCCCAGCGCAGACCAGGATCTCGCAATTCCAGACCGATCCGGGGATAGTCATGGGAACTTTCAGCTACATGTCGCCCGAACAGGCACGTGGATTGGCTGTCGACACGCGTAGTGACGTCTTCAGTCTTGGCGTCGTGCTTTATGAAATGATTGCGGGCCGCGTGCCGTTCGAAGGCATGACCTCGAGCGATGTCCTCGTCTCTATTCTGGATCGTGAACCGACTCGCCTCTCGCAGACCCTGAGTGACGTGCCGCCGGAACTTGAACGCATTGTCATCAAGGCTCTCCGTAAAGACCGTGAAGAACGTTATCAAACGGTCAAAGATTTTCAGATCGACCTGAAGAGCCTGCAGCAGGAACTTGAGATGAGAGCCAAATATGGCGAGGTAGAGGTCTCAACATCTTTGATCAGCAGCGCGCTCGCAGAGAAACCCGGCAGCGATTTTCAGGTTCCCGCAGTCCGCTATGCCCGGAGCGGCCAGGTCAACATTGCATACCAGCTCATCGGCGATGCCCCGCTTGATCTGGTCTTCGTCATGGGTTGGACCTCGCACCTTGAATATTTCTGGAGCGAGCCCTCATTCGCTCGATTTCTTCGACGCCTCTCTTCATTCGCGCGCGTGATTTTGTTCGATAAGCGTGGCACAGGGCTTTCGGATAATGTGCCACTGGATCAATTGCCGACGCTCGAGCAGCGAATGGACGATGTGCGCGCGGTAATGGATGCAGCGAGATGTGAGCGCGCAGTTTTATGCGGAGTCTCCGAAGGCGGGCCGATGTGCAGCCTCTTCGCCGCAACCTATCCGGAGAAGTGCATCGCGCTTGTCATGGTTGGTTGCTACGCGCGAAGACTTAAGGGTGAAGGCTATCCCTGGGGGCCTACGGAGGAAGAGCGCGAACAATTTTTCGAGGAGATTCGACAGCATTGGGGAGGCCCTGTCGGACTCGAAGAACGCGCGCCGAGCATGGCGAACGATCCGCATTTCCGCGAATGGTGGGCGGCATATCTGCGTCACGGCGCCAGTCCCGGTGCTGCTCTCGCTCTGACGAAGATGAATACCGAGATAGACATCCGCCATGTCCTGCCGACTGTGCGCGTGCCGACGTTGGTCATCCATCGCACTGGTGATTCATGCTTAAAGGTCGAAGAAGGTCGCTATCTGGCGCAGAACATCCCGGGCGCAAAATTCATTGAGTTGCCCGGAATCGACCATCTGCCATTTGTTGGCGATCAGGATGCAATTCTGGATGAGATCGAAGAGTTTTTGACCGGAATGCGTCATACGCCTGAACCCGATCGGGTCCTGTCGACTGTCCTGGTTGCACGAGTTGCGCTTTCTTCGAGTGGAAAAAGGGCTGACACGAAATGGCTTGATCTCTTAGATCTCCATCACTCCTTCGTCCGGAAAGAGGTTGAGTTGTTCAAAGGCCGCGCAGTTGAAGTGGCAGGCGATCACCTGCTTGCAACTTTCGATGGCCCGGCGCGCGCAATTCGCGCCGCCTGCGCTATCCGCGATGCGGCAGCTCGTCTTGGAGTCAAGCTGCGGACGGGTCTGCACACCGGTGAGTGCGATGTCCTGAATGATCGTGTGAGCGGGCATGCCGTCGAGATTGCCGCCCAGGTTGCAACGCAAGCCTCCATCGGTGAGGTGCGCGTTTCAAGCACTGTGAAAGATCTCGTCGCCGGATCAGGCATTGAGTTTGTTGAGCGCGGATCGTATGCATTTAAAGAAAATCTGGGCGAATGGCGGTTGTTTGCTGTGGATCGATGACAACTACTGGGAGCGCAAGCGCTCCCAGTAGTTGCAGAGGAGTTTCAATGGATTATTCAATCGTCGTCCCTTTTCATAACGAGGAAGCGAACCTGCCCGCGCTCTATAACCGACTGACGAGGGTAATGGAAGAGATCGGTGAAGAGTACGAACTGATCTTTGTTGACGATGGCAGCGTTGATCAGACTCACGCGGTCCTCAAAAACATTAGCGCGCTTGATCCACGTGTAATCGGCTTACGTCTGCGCCGCAATTTCGGACAAACTGCGGCATTGGCTGCAGGGTTCGATCATGCAATCGGTGATGTGATCATTGCTATGGATGGTGATTTGCAGCATCAGCCGGAAGACATTCCGCGTTTCATCGAAAAGATCAGAGAAGGCTATGATGTAGTGAGCGGTTGGAGACAACAAAGACAAGACGGTTTCCTGCGAATCTTCCCGTCCAGGATTGCAAATAAGCTGATGGCGCGAGCATCAGGTGTGCCGATTCATGATTTTGGAACGACCTTCAAAGCCTACCGGCGCGAAGTATTGAAGAGGATTCCGATCTACGGCCAGATGCACCGCTTCATGCCTGCAATGGCGAGTGTTGAAGGCGCGTTGATCACTGAAGTGCCGATCCAGGACCTACCGCGAGTTAACGGCAAGTCGCATTACGGTCTGGCGCGGGCTTTCCGAGTGGTATTCGATATCCTAACCATCCGCTTCATCGTTCATTACTTTTCGCGGCCACTCCATTTCTTCGGGAGTGTCGGCGCAGTGATGATCTCGGTAGCGCTTATTTTGGCTGGCTGGCTGTTGTTCAAAAAGCTTTACTGGCGCGAAGACATCTTCATACAAAACGGGCCGATGCTCTTGTTTTCAGCCGTGACTTTCCTGGCCGGGATGCAGTTTTTAGGCATGGGATTTTTAGGCGATTTGTTTGCAAGGCTCTATCACGCGCCGCAGCAAAGAGATATTTATAATGTGGCGAGGATTTATCGGGCCGAAGAGAGAATTCCAAACAGACGAAATTAACTTAGTGGGTCACCCACTAAGAAAAATTGGCATTCCGTGAAATCGGAACTATAATCTGAGTTATTCTTAATTCATGGCAACGCTTCCTGAAATCGTCAATCGCAAGCGCAGTCACTTCGATCTCTGTGCACATCACGACGTTGAGTTCCGCAACAAAACCACCTGGTTCGAGGATATCGAGCTGGTACATCAACCTCTTGTTGAGACTCGACTCGAGGAGATTGATATGAGCGTCACGGTGCTGGACAAGCGCCTCAACTTTCCCGTGATTATCACCGGTATGACGGGCGGGACAGAGGAGGTCGGTCGTTTCAATCGTGAGATTGCGGCGTTTGCTGATCGAAAAGGCATCGGTTTCGGTGTCGGCTCGCAACGCATAATGCTTCGATACCCGGAACTAAAAAAGACTTTCCAGGTGCGCGATGTGGCTCCTGATGTCCTGCTCTTCGGCAACATCGGCATAGCGCAGGCGCGAGAGCTGAGTACGCGCGAACTTTCAGAATTAACTGATGAGATAGGCGCGGATGCATTATGCATTCATCTCAATGCGGCGATGGAGATCATTCAAGAGAATGGGGATCACGATTTTCGCGGCTCACTCGATGCGTTGAAGAGATTGGTCGCTGAATCAACGACTGAAATCATTATTAAAGAGACCGGTTGCGGATTTGACAGAGAGTCGGGTGAGCGATTGGCTGAAATCGGAGTGAAGTGGATCGATGTCTCGGGCGCAGGCGGGACATCGTGGGTAGGAGTTGAGACTATCCGCAATCGGGCATTGAGGCATCTGGGCGAAGCCTTTTGGGATTGGGGCATTCCGACCTCAGCGAGCATTTGCGAGCTTCGTTCGTCGAATCTGAATTTAATTGCTTCCGGGGGCATCCGCACAGGGTTGCAGGCGGCAAAAGCTCTCGCGCTCGGCGCGAAAGCGGTCGGAGTTGCATTACCGGTTTTACGAGCATATGTCGCCGGCGGGGTTGAAGGCGTGGAAATTTTCCTCAGTGCGTTATGCGATGAAGTGCGGGCCGCGTTGATGCTCTGCGGCTGCGCTCGTCTTGATGACCTGACTGCTGATCGAGCCGTCATCGGCGGGAGGTTGCTCGAGTGGGTAAAACAGCGTGGATTAATGACGTGACAACTGACGGCTTAACTCGTCTCTGCCTTGTGACGGCGGTCGAGATCGAATTCAAGACTGCTTCCGGTCTGCTCATTGAAAGCTCTTTCGAAGATGAAGCTCAGATGAGAGTCTGTCGCGGTCGTTTTGGTGACCGGCAAGTTACAGTGCTGAAATCCGAAATGGGCGCGTTTGGTTTTGCAGAACGGCTTGCTGCTCACCTTGCTGACAACCAATATGACGCCCTCATCGTCGCCGGTCTGGCGGGCGCGCTCGACCCGAAACTGAAGACCGGCGATGCTATTGTGTTTAATCTATGCTACAACGAGCGCACTAATGCTGTGGGCTCAATCTCAAGAGAAAAGCAATTGAGCCGTGAAGAAAATGCGAGCATTGCCTGTGATCCTAATCTTTCTCGATTCATTACAGAGACTTTGCAGGCATCGGGTCTTTCCTGCATTCGTGGAGCGGGGGTTACGGTTGATCATATTGTGAACAGGGCTAGAGACAAAATCTCTCTGGGAATTCGGTTTAATGCTCTAGCTGTCGATATGGAGACTTACGATATTTTGGCAGTCTGTGCCGGCTCTGGATTAACGGCAGCGGCTCTTCGCGTTGTCTTGGACGAGGCAGACAGCGATCTTCCTGATTTCAATCGCGCACTTAAACCAGACGGTCAAATGAGCAAATGGCAAATAGCATCCGCCATGATGATAAGTCCTTTCGTATCGATGCGTTTCCTTTTCAGCCTGAGGCGTGTAGTGGAATCATTGCACGTTAATCTGAAAGCTATTCTTAATGCCAAAGATGGGTTCAGGTGATGATTAAAGCCCTCCAGTCCAACAGTTGACAAGGAGGAATCGTCTGGCTAGAGTTTCACACTTACTTCTGAGCGCGGCCCCGGCGCCAAAGGTTAGCCGCTTGCCGCAAGGGTTAAATGGAGGCCCTTCGTAGAAAATATTAAGGAGAACAGCAAATGAGCAATCTGGCACTCTCAGCGGTAGAGGTACAGCCAAAAGTTGAGACCAAAGAAGGAACATATAAAATTGCTTCAACTACACTCGTTTTCAGCACAACCGAGCGGATCGAACTGAAGAGCATCACCCGGGAGATTGATGCTTTTGTCCGGCAAACGCCCATCCGCGATGGCGTCGTGCAGGTCTCGTCACTACATACGACGGCGGGTCTGATGCTGAATGAGACACAGGGTGCTTTGCTTTCCGACATTTCTTCGTTCTTCGAACAGATCATTCCGCGAGGAGTTTACTACAAACATAATGATCCGCTGCTCTCCGATTGCGACCGCAAAAATGCGGATGCGCACCTGCGTGTAGTGGTCGTCGGTCACAGCCTCTCAATCCCCATCGTCGATGGCAAACTAAAACTCGGCACCTGGCAAAACGTCCTTCTAACTGAGTTCGACGGCCCTAACAACCGAAAGATCCATGTTCAAGTAATGGGTATCTGATTGCGGACTACTGAATGCGGATTGCGGATTGCGGATTTTATAAATGGAAGTTCCTCTTAAATCCGCAATCCGCAATCCGCAATCCGCAATCCGCATTCAGTAGTCCGCAATCCATAATATGCAGGCTTTTGTCACTGGCGCGACTGGATTCATTGGCAGTAATTTAGTGCACGAGCTGCTCGTAGATGGCCACCGAATTAGAGCCCTGGTTCGTGCAGGGAGTGATCAGCGTAACATCGCACAGTTACCTGTTGAGCTGGTCACTGGCGATCTCGATAACAGACAAAAATTGGTTGATCAGATTGCGGGCTGCGATGTGATTTTTCACCTCGCAGCTCGTTACTCATTATGGGCGAGTGATAGCGAAGAGATCTATCAGGCGAACGTTTCCGGCACAAAAAATTTGCTTGCCGCTGCGCGCACTGCGCGGGTCAAACGTTTCATTCATACCAGCTCGGTCGCCGCTATCGGGGTTTCTCCCGCGAATACGCTTGGCACTGAAGAGACACAGACGACACTGGAAGAGTTGGTCAGCGATTATAAAAAATCTAAGTTTCTTGCCGAACAGGCCGCTCGGAATGCCGTTCGTGAAGGGCTCGACGTCGTCATCGTCAATCCTTCAACTCCGATCGGACCATGTGACGTCAAACCTACTCCGACCGGTGAAATCATCTTGAGATTTTTGCAAGATCGCATGCCGGCCTATGTCCATACCGGCCTCAACCTGATCGATGTTAAAGACGTCGCGCGTGGTCACATACTGGCATGGCGGAGGGGCCGTATCGGAGAGCGTTACATCCTCGGTCACCGCAATCTCACGCTCAAAGAGATGCTCGAGATGCTCGCGGCGATCACAGGTAAATCCGCGCCACGTTTTGCTATCCCCCACTTCATCCCGCTGGCAGTCGCATATCTTGATGAGATGGTCATGGGGCGTTATTTCGGCAAAACGCCGCAGGTCTCACTCTTCTCGGTGCAGATGTCACAGAAGGCGATGTATTACGATTCATCGAAGGCTGTGCGCGAGTTGGGATTGCCGCAGAGTCCGATTGAAAATGCGTTGGAGAAGGCGGTGAGGTGGTTTGAAGAGAATGGATATGTTTAAGATTAAGAGAGAAAACGGAACGAAGGAAAAAGATGCTATAGCCAGTAAGAAAAACATTTATCATTTATCATTTGATATTCGTCATTTGTCATTGATTAAGACGTCCTTCTTCAATGACAAATGACGAATATCAAATGATAAATGATAAATGTTTTTCTTACTGGCTATAGCATCTTTTTCCTTCGTTCCGTTTTCTCTCTTAACTTACCTTTGGCCCCGAGGCCTTCACTTCATCTGAAACACCCGATGCAAACTGCTCAAAATTCTCTTTAAAGAGCTTGGCCAGAGAGCGCGCTTTTTCGTCATAAGCGCTCGGATTCTTCCACGTATTTCGCGGTTTAAGCACTTCGCCCGGCACGTCCGGGACCGAAGTAGGGATATGTACGCCGAAGATCGGATCGGGCTCGGTCGGCACATTCGCCAAACGTCCATCGAGCGCTGCGCGCACCATCGCGCGTGTGTAAGCGATCTTCATTCGCTGGCCTTCTCCGTAAGGGCCACCCGACCAGCCGGTATTGACCAGCCAGCAATCGGCCTTGTGTTTTGCAATGCGCTCGCGCAAGAGTTCAGCGTAAACACCCGGATGATGAACCATGAACGGCGCGCCGAAACAGGTCGAGAACGTCGCCTGGGGCTCTTTGCCCAGGCCTTTCTCCGTTCCCGCGACTTTCGCCGTGTAACCGGAGATGAAATGATACATCGCCTGCTCGGGCGTTAGTTTCGAAATCGGCGGCAGCACACCAAAAGCGTCAGCCGTGAGCATAATGATGTTTTTCGGATGCCCACCCAATCCCGATGGTTCATAGTTTGAGATATGCGAGAGCGGATAGCCGGCACGTGTGTTTTCTGTCAGTGAGCCATCGCTCAAATCCAATCGCCGCGTCACAGGATCCATGACCACATTTTCGAGCACCGTTCCGAAACGCCGCGTGCAGGCATAGATGTCAGGCTCAGCTTCGGCCGAAAGGTTGATCACTTTCGCATAACAACCGCCCTCAAAGTTGAAAACGCCTCGATCGGACCAGCCATGCTCATCATCGCCGATCAGTCTCCTTTCGGGATCGGCCGAGAGCGTAGTTTTACCTGTGCCGGAAAGACCGAAAAAGATTGCCGTATCGCTGTCCTCGCCGATATTCGCCGAGCAGTGCATAGAGAGAACGCCGCGCAATGGCAGGAGATAGTTGAGCAAGGTGAAGATCGATTTTTTGGTTTCGCCGGCATAACTGGTGCCACCGATCAGGATCAGCTTCCTGCCGAAATCCATGAGAATAAATGTCGGCGAATTTGTCCCATCGATCTCCGGATCAGCCAGGCAATTGGGAGCATTGATGACGGTGAATTCGGGGACGTGGCTTCCCGCATGTTTCTCCCAATCCGGGCGCACGAACATATTGCGCGCAAATAAACTGTGCCATGCATATTCGGTTATGATGCGGATCGGAATGCGATATTCGGGATCGGCTCCGGCGAAACAATCCTGGACATAAACATCTTTGCCCTGCAGATGTGAGAGAACCTTGTCTCGCAGCTTATCGAAATTCTCCTGCCTGAACTCTCGATTGACCTTGCCCCACCAGACGTGCTTCTCGGAGGAGGGTTCGCGGACGACGAATTTATCGTTCGGTGAACGCCCTGTGTGCTGACCCGTGTTGACGACCAGCGGGCCCAGATGCGCAATCATCCCTTCGCCACGTTTGACTGTGTGCTCGTAAAGCTCGCCGGAGGTCAGATTCCAATAAATGTGATTGACGTTTTTTATGCCATGATTGGAAAGATCGTATGAGCTCGGATTCCATCCTGATTGCTCTGCCATGGTGCTCCTTTGATGAACTA